>DATHSP010000045.1:0-1982 GCA_035464075.1 Thermoleophilia bacterium
CGACGGGCGCCGCCTCTTCCAGTCGATCATCGACACCCTGACCGGCGCGGAGGTGGCGTCATGACCCGCCGCGCCGACCTCGCCGCCGCCCAGGCGCTCGGCCTCACCGACGAGGAGTTCGAGAAGATCTGCGAGATCCAGGGCGGCGAGCCCACGTACGGCGAGCTCGCCATCTACTCGCTCATGTGGAGCGAGCACTGCAGCTACAAGCACTCGCGGCCGATCCTCGGCCGCTTCCCCACCAGCGGCCCGCGCATCCTCCAGGGCCCCGGCGAGAACGCCGGTGTCATCGACGTCGGCGACGGCTGGGCCGTGGCGATGAAGGTCGAGAGCCACAACCACCCGAGCGCGGTCGAGCCCTTCCAGGGCGCCGCGACCGGCGTCGGCGGCATCGTGCGCGACATCTTCAGCATGGGCGCGCGGCCCTGCGTCAGCCTCGACTCGCTGCGCTTCGGCGAGCTCACCGAGCCGCGCCAGCGGTTCCTGCTCGACGGCGTGGTCGGCGGCATCGCCCACTACGGCAACTGCCTCGGCATCCCGACCGTCGGCGGCGAGATCTACTTCGAGCCCAGCTACGAGGGCAACTGCCTGGTCAACGCCATGAGCGCCGGCCTGATCCGCGCCGACGACATCGTGCGCGCGGTGGCGGCCGGCGTCGGCAACCACGTCGTCCTCATCGGCTCCAAGACCGGGCGCGACGGCATCGGCGGCGCCAGCGTGCTGGCGAGCCAGGAGTTCGACGAGACCCTCGAGGAGAAGCGCCCCTCGGTCCAGGTCGGCGACCCGTTCACCGAGAAGAAGCTCATCGAGGCCTGCCTCGAGCTGCTCAACGACCACCACGTCGTCAGCATGCAGGACCTCGGCGCCGCCGGCCTCACCTCGTCCTCCTCGGAGATGGCGAGCAAGGGCTTTGTCGGCCTCGACATCCACGCCGACCGCGTGCCCCTGCGCGAAGCCGACATGGAGCCCTGGGAGATCATGATCAGCGAGAGCCAGGAGCGCATGCTGGCGATCGTCGAGCCGGCCAAGCTCGAGACCGTGCAGGGCATCTGCGACCGCTGGGACCTCGACTGCACGGTCATTGGCGAGGTCACCGACACGAAGATGCTGCGCATCCACTGGCACGGCGAGGTGGTCGGCGACATCCCGGCGCGGCGCCTGGCCGACGAGTCGCCGGTGATCCGCACGCCCTCGGTGAAGCCCGACTACCTGGTCGACGAGCCGGTCGCCGTGGACGACACGAGCTACCCGCGGCCGGACGACCTGGGCGCGGCGCTGACGGAGCTGCTCGCCGCGCCCAACATCGCCTCCAAGCGCTGGGCCTGGGAGCAGTACGACTACATCGTCCAGGCCAACACGGTGCAGATCCCGGGGAGCGGCGCGGCCGTCCTCCGGATCAAAGGCACCGAGCGCGGCATCGCCTTCGCGAACGACTGCAACGGGCGCCACTGCTACCTCGACCCGTACCGCGGCGCCAAGGCGGCGGTCGCCGAGGCGGCGCGCAACCTGAGCTGCGCCGGCGCGCTGCCGGTCGCCGTGACCGACTGCCTCAACTTCGGCAACCCCGAGAAGGGCGAGATCTACTGGCAGTTCGAGCAGGCCGTCGAGGGCATCGCCGAGGCCTGCGAGGCACTCGACACGCCGGTCGTGAGCGGCAACGTGAGCTTCTACAACGAGAGCTTCGGGCAGGCGATCTACCCGACGCCGATGATCGGCATGCTGGGCGTCTACGACGACGTGAGCATCCACATCGACGGGGCCTTCAAGGACGAAAGTGACGTGATCGTCCTGCTCGGCCCGCCGGCGGGCTTCGTCGACGGCTCGGAGTACCAGAAGGTGCACTACGGCAAGGTCACGGGCCGCGTGCCCGACGTCGACCTCGCCCTCGAGGTACGGCTGCAGGCGGCGGTGCGCGAAGCCATCGCCCGCCGCCTGCTCAAGAGCGCCCACGACTGCGCCGAGGGCGGGCTCGCCGTCGCCCT
>DATHSP010000046.1:0-1750 GCA_035464075.1 Thermoleophilia bacterium
GGTCCTCAAAGACGAGGGCCTCTCCTTCAATACCGTGGTCGGCGGCGCCCCCGCGACCCAGCGCTGGGCCGACCAGATCGGCGACGACGCCTACGCCGAGGACGCCAACGACGGCGTCAAGAAGATCGACGCGCTGCTCGGGAAGTAAGAGCCGCGACGGGCGGGATGCGAAAGGGGCGGGCCGCAAGGCCCGCCCCTTTCGCGCCCCGGCGGCCCTTCGGGGCCTGCAGGGCGGCCCCGCCGGGAGGTGACCCGTGACTGTGTGTATCGACCGCGACCGCCTCGCCGCCCTCAGGGCGCGCGAGGACGAGCTCTTCGTCGCGCGCCACCCGCGCTCTCGTGAGCTCTTCGAGCGGGCGCAGGCCCACATGTTCGACGGCGTGCCCATGAACTGGATGACGCGCTGGTCCAGCCCCTTCCCGCCGTACGTCGAGGCGGCATGCGGTGCCCGCGTCACCTGCGTGGACGGCCACGAGTACGTCGACTTCTGCCTCGGCGACACCGGCGCCATGACCGGGCACTCACCCGAGGCGGCGGTGGCCGCGATCAGGGAGCAGGCCGGGCGCGGGATCACGACCATGCTGCCGACGGAGGACTCGCTCTGGGTCGCCCATGAGCTCACGCGCCGCTTCGGCCTGCGCTACTGGCAGGCGGCTCTCACGGCGACCGACGCCAACCGCTTCGCCGTGCGCCTCGCGCGTCACGTGACGAAGCGCCCCAAGATCCTCGTCTACAACTACTGCTACCACGGCTCAGTCGACGAGACCATCATCACGATCAACGACGGCGTCCCGGGGCCCAAGCCCGGCAACGCCGGCCCGCCCATCGACCCGAGCATCACCACCAAGGTGATCGAGTGGAACGACGTCGATGCCCTGGCCGCCGCCCTCGAGCCCCGGGATGTGGCCTGCGTTCTCGCCGAGCCGGCGATGACGAACATCGGCATCATCCTGCCCGACGACGGCTACCACCACGCGCTGCGCCGGCTCACCCGCGAGACGGGCACCCTGCTCGTGATGGACGAGACGCACACGATCTCGGCCGGCCCAGGGGGGTGCACCCGGGCATGGGGGCTCGAGCCCGACATGCTGACATTGGGCAAGCCCATCGGCAGCGGTGTCCCGAGCGCCGTCTACGGGTTCGGCCAGGCGATCGCCGACCTCATCCGCGCCGAGTGGGACTACCACGCCGCCGACGAGTGCGGAGTGGGCGGCACGCTGGCCGGCAACGCCCTCGGCGTGGCCGCCATGCGCGCCACCCTCGGCGAGGTGCTCACCGAGCAGACCTATGCGCACACCGTCCCGCTGGCCGGCCGTTGGGCCGACGGTGTGCAGAGCGTGATCGACGAGTTCGAGCTGCCCTGGGTGGTCAAGCGTCTCGGCTGCCGGGCGGAGTACTGGCCGCGGCCGGTGGCGCCGCGCAACGGCGGCGAGGCCGCCGCGGCCGAAGACGAGCAGCTGGACGGCTACCTGCACCTGTTCATGCTCAACCGCGGCATCCTGATGACCCCGTTCCACAACATGGCGCTCATGGCGCCGCAGACGACGGCCACCGACGTCGACCTTCACACCGAGGTCCTGCGCGAGGCGGCCCAAGCGCTTGTGGGCTGAGGGGGGCGGGCCGTGAGGCCCGCCCCGGCGCCTGCGGCAGCGGGCTCCGAGGGTCACCCCGGCACCTGCGGCAGACGCGAAGGGGGCGGGCCGTGAGGCCCACCCCCGGCTCGTGCGGCAGACGCGAAGGGGGCGGGCTG
>DATHSP010000047.1:0-6094 GCA_035464075.1 Thermoleophilia bacterium
GGCCGCCGCCGAGCGCGAGCTGCCCGCCTGAGCGGCCGGCCCGGCGTCTTCTCCTCCGGCGGGCGGCGCGGCGCGCCGCCGGCGTGCGCGGCCGTGCCGGATGCCCGCTCGGCGCCGCCCGTACCACGCGACGGCGCGCCGCGGCGCCTCCTCTTGGCCAGCCCGTCCTCCCGCGCCGTGTTGCCCTCGATTTGCCCCGGTCTTACGATTCAGGGCTAACGCAGCGTGCGACCGTCTCGACCTCGACTGGGGGTAGCGCAGTGGATGTGAAGGAGCGCGAGGCGGCCAATGTGGGCTCCGGGCTGTGGAAGGGGCTGGGCATGTGGGCCTGGCTCCTCTTCCGCGTCAGCGGGCTCATCCTGGTCGTCTATCTGTTCGCCCATATCTGGGTGGTCTCGCAGGGGCGGGCCGCGAGCCCCGAGTACCTCGACGACCTCTTCGAGTTCTTCGAGGGGCGGTTCCTCACGTTCCTCGACTTCATGCTCGTGGCCGCGGTGCTCTACCACGGGCTCAACGGGGTGCGGATCGTGCTCATGGACATGGGCGTCGGCATCCAGCGCCACAAGACGGTGTTCTGGGTCTGCATGGCGGCGGCGGCGGCGACGCTGGCCGTCTTCGCGTGGACCGCGGCCCCGCACATCTTCTGATGGAGGGCCTCATGAGAAGTGACGTCTACGCCCGCGACAAGGGCGGCATGTGGCCCTGGCTGGGACAGCGCGTCACCGCGGTGGTGGTCATGGTCACCATCGGGGTGCACCTGGTGCTCACGCACCTCTTCGCGATCGGCGAGCTCAGCTTCGAGAACATCGCCGACCGGCTCGCCAACTCCGCGGTACTGCTCAACGACGTGCTGCTGCTGTTCGCGGTCGTCTTCCACGCCCTCAACGGGGTGCGCATGGTGGTCCTCGACTACGCGCACCTCGGCAAGGGCCGCCGCGCCTTCGACGCCCTCCTCTGGGTGATCGGTGTGGCGGTCAGCATCTACGGCATCTGGGCCCTCTGGGTCTGGGTCAGCTGAGGGGGTGAAGGGATGCCGTACCATCAGCTGATCGTCGTCGGCGGCGGCCTCGCCGGGCTGCGCGCCGCGATCGAGGCGAAGCAGGCCGGCGTCGACGTCGCCATCCTCTCGCAGGTCCACCCCAGCCGCAGCCACTCGGGCGCCGCCCAGGGCGGCGTCAACGCGGCCCTCGCCAACCACCCCGACGCGGCCGACGACTCGCCGCAGAAGCACGCCTTCGACACCGTCAAGGGCGCCGACTTCCTCGCCGACCAGCAGGCGGCGCTGCAGATGACCACCGACGCCGTGCCGGCGATCTACGAGCTCGAGCACTGGGGCTGCCCCTTCAGCCGCTTCGACGACGGCCGCATCGCCCAGCGCCCGTTCGGCGGCGCCGGCTACCCGCGCACCTGCTACGGCGCCGACAAGACCGGGCTCTACATGCTGCACACCCTCGTGCAGCAGGCCTACCGCCTGCAGATCGAGATGTACATCGAGCGCTTCGTCTGCCGCCTCATCGTCGAGGACGGCGTCTGCCGCGGGGTCGTCGCCTACGACATGACCAAGGGCGGCTTCCAGGAGTTCCGCGGCGGCGCCGTGGTCGTCGCCATCGGCGGCGCCGGCCGCGCCTACTCCAACACCACCAACGCCGTCATCTCGACCGGCTTCGTGTCGGCGCTCGCCTACCAGGCGGGCGTGCCCCTCAAGGACATGGAGTTCGTCCAGTTCCACCCGACGGGTCTCTACACGACGCACATCCTCATGACCGAGGGCTGCCGCGGGGAGGGGGGGTACCTCCTCAACAAGGACGGCGAGCGCTTCATGGCGCGGTACGCCCCCAAAGCGATGGAGCTCGCTCCGCGCGACATCACCTCGCGCTCGATCCAGACCGAGATCAACGAGGGGCGCGGCATCGACGGCAAGGACTTCGTCTACCTCGACCTGCGGCACCTCGGGGCCGAGAAGCTCGCCGAGCGCCTCCCCGGCACCCGCGACCTGGCGATCCACTTCGAGGGCGTCGACCCGGTCTACGAGCCGATCCCCATCGCCCCGGCGCAGCACTACTCGATGGGCGGCATCGACACCGACGTCGACGGGGCGACCGTCATGGAGGGCCTCTACGCCGCCGGTGAGTGCGGCTGCGTGAGCGTGCACGGCGCCAACCGCCTCGGCGGCAACTCGCTGCTCGAGACCGTCGTCATCGGCCGCCGGGCCGGCGCCGCCGCCGCCCGCTTCGTGCAGGGCAAGGCGGCGGGCGGCGGCGGCGAAGGGACGGCCGTCGCCGCCCTCGAGGCCGAGATCGCCGACCTTGCGGCGCGCGACGGCTCCGAGGACGCCTACGCGATCCGCGAGGAGATGACCGAGACCATGCGCATCCACTTCGGCATCTACCGCGAGCGCGAGACGATGCAGCAGGGCCTCGACAAGCTGCTCGCCATGAAGGAACGCCTGAAGCGCGCCAAGCTGCGCTTCACCGGCGGGGTGTGGAACATCGACCTGATCCGCACCCTCGAGCTGGAGGGGATGCTCGACCTGACCCTCGCCACCGCCTCCGGCGCGCTCGCCCGCGAGGAGTCCCGGGGCTCGCACTCGCGCCTCGACTTCCTGACGAGAGACGACGAGCGCTGGCTCAAGCACACCCTCGCCCACTACCAGCCCGACGGCGGCGTGCCGAAGCTCGATCACAAGCCGGTCGAGCTCGGCCTCTTCGAGCCCGAGGAGAGGAAGTACTGATGCCCGACGTGACCCTCAAGATCCGGCGGTACGACCCCGCCGACGGCCGCGAGCCCTGGTGGCAGGAGTTCGTGGTCCCGGTCGGCGCCAGCATGACCGTGCTCGAGGCGCTCTTCTGGATCCAGGAGCACACCGACGGCTCCCTCGCCTTCCGCTACTGCTGCCGCTCGTCCATCTGCGGCTCCTGCGCGATGTACATCAACGGCCGCTACCGACTCGCCTGCCAGACCAACCTCAGCCACCTCGGCGTCCCCACCGTCACGGTCGCGCCGCTGCCGCACGTGCCGGTGGTGCGCGACCTCGTGTGGGACATGGACGACTTCTTCGAGAAGTACGAGGCCATCAAGCCGTGGCTGATCCGCAACTCGCAGACGCCCGACACCGAGGTGCTGCAGTCCCCCGAGGAGCGTCACAAGCTCAACATGCCGATCGACTGCATCCTTTGCGCCTCGTGCTACAGCTCGTGTCCGTCAGTGTGGGGCGAGCAGAACTTCCTCGGGCCGGCGGCGCTGCTCTGCGCCTACCGCTTCGAGGTCGACTCGCGCGACGAGGCCGGCAAGGAGCGCCTGCCGAGCTGGGACAACGAGCGCGGTGTCTACCGCTGTCACACGATCACCAACTGCATCGAGGCCTGCCCCAAGGAGCTCAGCCCGACCGAGGGCATCCAGTGGCTCAAGGGGTCGGCGGTGCGGCGGCGGCTGCTCGGGCGCAAGAAGTGAGCCGCGCGGCGGAGGCCGCGGGGGGGGCGAGGCGCGAGACGCGCGGCGGGGGCCGCGCGTCTCGCTTGCCGAGCTGACGAGCGCCGCGGTCCGAGTCGCGGGGCGCGAGGCCGAGGCCGGCGTACCGGCCGGCGTCAGGGACCGTCGCCGGCCGGCACGCCGGCCCCGTCGCGCGCCTGCTCGAGCGCGTGCCGGATCAGCCCGGCCCAGTAGTGCAGCACCGGCTCGACGTCGAAGGACTGGTCGGCGGCGTACTGCATGGCGAGCCCGTCGCAGACCGCGACCGTGAGCGCGGTCAGCAGGCGCAGGCGCTCGCGCAGCTCGTCGTCGGCCTCGGGCTCGAGGGCGTAGATGTCGAGCTCGCGGTACCAGTCGAAGAGCTCCGCCATGCGCGGCCAGAGGCTCGGGTCGCGGATGAGGTTGGGGAAGAGGTCGAAGAAGAGCCGGTACTGGCGCAGGTTGGTGACCACGCGCAGGTGCTGCTCGATGAGGATGTCGACGCGGTCGTGGTCGGCGCTCGCCTTCGAGAGCTCGCGCAGCAGGCGGATGTTCTCGTCGTGCACGACCGAGTCGGCGAGCGCCCCGACCAGCCCGGCCTTGTTGCCGAAGTGGTAGCGGATCGACGCCTTGTTCTCGCCGGCCTCGGCGGCGATCGCCTCGAGGGTGAGACCCTTGAAGCCTTCGCGGCCGAGCACGCGCCGCGCGGCGGCGAGGATGCGCCGCGCGGTCGGCGACAATTCGGCCGCCGCGTCGTGCGTCACCAGGCTCGCGCCCCGGACGCGGATCCCGTTGTCGGTCATCGGTGATGCTCTCCGTCGGTCGTGACCCCTGAGCGGTCGCGCCGTAGCGGGCGGCCGTTCTCCGTGTGCAGCCTGCCCCATGGGCGCGATGTTGACAACCCCCCGGGGCGGCCTAGAATTGCCGCGAAGTTATCCAACCGGATGAATACACGGTCGGACGGCTTCGACAGGGGGGCCGGGCCCTGCCCGGCGGCCTTCGACGAGGGCGTGGCGTGGTCCGTGCGAACAGGGCCCGGCCCGTCTGGCGCGCCTCGCCGGGGCACGTTCCGAGGTGCCCTCGCGCGCCCGTGCGAGGGCGGGAGAAGGGGGAAGGATGACCGGCACCAGCGGACTTCCGGGGGGCGGCGTGCACGACGAGCTCGAGAGGATCACGGGGGCCGTCGCCCACGGTGAGCTCACGCGACGTCAGTTCATCGAGCGCGGCGTGGCTCTCGGCCTCTCGGTGGGGGCGCTCGGCGCGGTCCTCGCCGCCTGTGGCGAGGAGGAGACCGCCGAGGAGACGCCGCAGGCGTGGGACACCACGCTGCCCGAGCAGATCCACATCTACAACTGGTCCGACTACATGTCGCCCGAGTGTCTCGAGAACTTCGAGGCTGAGTACGGGGTCAAGGTCCGGGAGAGCTACTACGACGGCAACGAGTCGATGTACGCCAAGCTGCAGGCGGGGGCGACCGGGTACGACGTCATCTTCCCGACCGACATGTGGGTCACGATCCTGCGCAAGAGCGACCTGATCCAGCCGCTCGACATGGCGCTGATCCCGAACTTCGCCAACGTCACCCAGGAGGTCTTCCAGAAGCCGGCCTTCGACAACCCCGACACCCAGGACGGCAAGAAGTACTCGGTGCCGTACATGTTCGGGACGACGGGCTATGCGGCGACGCTGGCCAAGGTGCCGGCGCCGCAGGACTCGTGGGGCCAGCTCTGGGATCCGGCCCACAAGCGTGAGATCTCGATGCTCAACGCCCCGCGCGAGACGCTCGGAGTCGGGCTCATCAAGCTCGGCTACTCGCCCAACACCACGAGCCAGGAGGAGCTCGACCAGGCGGTGCAGCAGCTGATCGACCAGAAGCCCCTGGTGCTCAAGTACGACTCCACGAACACGCGGCGCAGCATCGTCGAAGGTCTCGCCCTGACGCACTGCTGGGACGGCGACGTCGCCCTGGCGATCAAGGCGATCCCGGCGGACGACGTCACCTACGTGCTGCCCAGCGAGGGCTACATCGTGTGGGCCGACGGCATCGCGATCCCGAAGTCGTCCGCCAACCCGTACGCCGCCCACCTCTTCCTCAACTTCATGCTCGACCCGAAGAACGTGGGCGCGGCGGCCGACTACATCGGCTACCAGCCGGTCGTGACCGCGGCCATGGAGTACGTGACCAACGAGACCCAGGTCGCGATGCGCCCGACCGACGAGATCATCGAGGCGGGCTATCTCGCCGAAGACGTCGCCGACTTCCAGCGCAACTACGACGACGCCTGGCGCGAGGTCGTCAGCGCCTGACCACGAACGCGGCCGGCGCGGCGGGTCTTCCCGTCGCGCCGGCTCACCATGACCGGACACGACAGGAGGGGCGCGTGGACGGCAAGATACGGACCCGTCTGGGTGACGGGTCGCTCGTCGAGATGACGCGCGCGGAGCTGCGCGCCGACATCGAGGACGGGACCCAACAGGCGGTGCGCCGGGCCAAGGTCCCGCCGCTCGAGCAGGGCGAGCTCGACCACCTCGAGGAGATCTTCGCCTCGAACGTCCGCTTCACCGGCGTCGAGATGGGCGACGAGGTCATCCTGAGCTACGACGGGTCGGGCAACGCCGACCTCGGCTCGCGCATGACCGAGATGCT
>DATHSP010000048.1:0-2282 GCA_035464075.1 Thermoleophilia bacterium
GGCGACCCGGAGTACGAGCGCGACCCCGAGCAGGTACGCGTCGAGCTGCACAAGCTCAACGCCATGGTCGGGCTGGCCGAGGCGCTCTCGTGCCGCCGGCGCGCCCTCCTCGGCTACTTCGGCGAAGAGCTCGGCCACGACTGCGGCAACTGCGACGTCTGCCTCGATCCCCCCGAGACCTACGACGCCACCGCGCACGCACAGATGGCGCTGAGCTGCGTCTACCGCACGGGGCAGCGCTTCGGCATCGGTCACGTCGTCGACGTCCTGCGCGGCAGCGAGAGCGAGAAGGTCCTGCGCTACGGCCACGACCAGGTCAGCACCTACGGCATCGGCGCCGAGGTCGAGCGCGACCACTGGGTGAGCCTCGTCCGCCAGCTCGTCCACCGCGGCTACCTCGTCCAGGACATCGCCCAGTACTCGGCCCTGCGTCTCACGCCCAAGGCTCGCGACCTGCTCAACGGCGAAGAGCGACTCGTGCTCGCCAAGCCGCGCACCAGGGTGCCGACGAAGAAGCAGCGTCTCGCGGCCGAGCGGGCGGCGCGCGTAGCCGGCCTCGCCGACCTCGAGGTCGACGAGGCCCTCTTCGCGCGCCTCCGCACCCTGCGCAAGCGCCTCGCCGACGAGCAGCGCGTGCCCGCCTACGTGGTCTTCAGCGACGCGACCCTGGCCGAGATGGCCGCACGCAAGCCGGGCACCTACGTCGACTTGCTGGCGGTCAACGGCGTCGGCCAGGCCAAGCTCGAGCGCTACGGCGACGCGTTCATCGAGGCCATCGCGGCGCACGAGGGGTAGCGGACAGCCCCCGGGGCGCGACTCCCCGGGGTCGAGCAGCTAGCGCGACTCCCCGGGGTCGAGCAGCTCGAAGCCCGTCGCGGGGTCGAGGCGGCGGGCGGCGGCGCTGCCGAGCAGCTCGATCACGATCGCCTCGCCGACGACCCAGGTGAGCACGCCCCTGCGGATGCAGCCGGCGACCACCTGGTCGTCGCGGCCGAAGGCCGCGTGCAGGTGCAGGACCGGCTGCCCGGACTCGTCGGGGAAGATGGTGCCCACACCGGCGACCTCGTGTGCGCCATGAAGCACGCGTTCCATCGGCACCATGCGCGCGGCCCGGCTCTCCTCGGGCCCGACGACCACGCGACTGCCGTCGTCGGCGCCGCCGAGCAGCAGCACGGCGGCGCGGCTGATGCCCTCGGCCCGCACGGCCGCTTCGATCGACTCGTGGACCACGTCCCCGTCCTCGAGGCGGACGACCAGGGCACGACCGAGGGTCGCACTGGCGTACTTCACGGTGACCTCCTCGCGGTCGCTGCCCTTCACCGACGTCGCGCGCGTACGCGCGGCGCGACAAGACTACCCCAGCTACGCCGCCCGCGAGTCCCCCGCCCCGTGACCCCGCTCTGGTGCTGCCCGTTCGCGGGCCGCCGTCGTCGGAGCGCCCCTCTCGAGCCGCCGCGCCGGTACCCAGCTGTGTCGCCGCCGGCGCCGCATCCCTGCCGTGGTAGCGTTGCCGCGTGGACCTGGCCTTCTTCGCGACGGCGCCCCGGGGCGTCGAACGAGCGCTCGCGAGCGAGTTGCGCTCGCTCGGCGCGGCGCACGTCCGCGAAGCCCGTGGCGGGGTCTCCTTCAAGGGTCCGCTGGAGACCGGCTATCGCGCCTGTCTCTGGTCGCGCCTCGCCACCCGCGTGCTCCTCGGGCTCGCACGCTTCCCCGCCGCGTCGGCCGACCAGCTCTACGGGGGTGTCCAGACCGTGGACTGGCGCGACCACCTCGGTCCCGAAGCCACGCTGGCGGTGAGCTTCACGGGCACGAGCGACACGATCCGCGACACGCGCTTCGGCGCCCTCAAGACCAAGGACGCCATCGTCGACCAGCTTCGCGCCGCCACCGGGTCGCGGCCGTCGGTCGACACACGCCGGCCGGACGTGCGCGTCAACGTGCACCTCGAGAGCGGCCGCGCCGATCTCGCCATCGACCTGTCGGGGGAGAGCCTGCACCGCCGTGGCTACCGCGCCGAGCGCGTCCAGGTCGAGGCCCCGCTCAAGGAGAACCTCGCCGCCGCCGTCCTGGCCCTCGCCGGGTGGCCGGTGGTCGCCGAGCGCGGCGGCTCCTTCGTGGACCCGCTGTGCGGGTCGGGCACGCTGCCGATCGAGGCGGCACTCGTGGCGGCGGACGTCGCCCCGGGGCTCGTCAGCCGTGCCGGCAGCGACGGCTTCGGCTTCGTGCGCTGGCGCGGGCACGACGCCGCCGTGTGGCACGCGATCGTGGACGAGGCGGCGGAG
>DATHSP010000049.1:0-2710 GCA_035464075.1 Thermoleophilia bacterium
GTTACGGCCGACCTTCTCGACGACGCGCTGCTGGACGGCGACCGGCGCCGTCTGACGGCCGTCTGCCGCGACGGCCGGCGGAGGCTCATCCGCGAAGCCCGCTCCAGCCGGCCCGCCCCCGTACTCGCCGCCGGCGACGGCGGCGCCGGTGAACGACGTCTGGTTGGCGAGGTCGGCGCCGCTCGTGTAGTTGAAGGCCTGGACGGGCTGCTCGAGGGCCATCGCCGTGAAGATCGCGAGGTCTTCGGGGCGGTTCTTCAGGAGCGTCGTCACGGTGCCCGACTTGATCGACTCGAGCATGTCCTGGAAGAGGGCGAAACCCTCGTTCTTGTACTCGACCAGCGGGTCGCGCTGACCGAGCGCCCGCAGGTGGATGCCCTCCTGCAGGTAGTCCATGTCCTGCAGGTGCTCCTTCCACTTGCCGTCGATCACCTGCAGCAGGACGGCACGCTCGACGTCGCGCATCTGCTCGACGCCGATGAGCTCCTCGCGCTGCTCGTACTGGGCGAGAGCGTCGTCGACGACGAGGTCGACGACGTCCTCGACCTGGGCGGACTCGACGTCGATGTCCTGCTGTCCCACACCCGGGTCGTACACCATCTTCAGGGCGACGAAGAGGGCGTCGAGATCCCAATCCTCGGCGTACTCGCTCTCGTCGAGCTGGCCGCGGACCGCGCTCTCGAGCACATCGGCGACCATGTCGCGCACCTGGTCGCCGAAGTCCTCGCCGTGCAGGATCCGGCCGCGCTGCTCGTAGACGATGCGCCGCTGCTCGTTCATGACCTCGTCGTACTTGAGCACGTTCTTGCGGCGCAGGAAGTTGAGCTCCTCGACCTTCTTCTGCGCCTTCTCGACGACGCCGGTCAGCATCTTGTGCTCCATCGGCTCGCCCTCGGTCGGCCCCAGACGGTCGAGGATGCGGTACATGCGGTCGCCGGCGAAGAGGCGGATCAGGTCGTCCTCGGCCGACAGGTAGAAGCGGCTCTCGCCGGGGTCGCCCTGCCGGCCGGAGCGGCCGCGCAGCTGGTTGTCGATGCGCCGGCTCTCGTGGCGCTCGGTACCGAGGACGTAGAGGCCGCCGGCCTCGCGCACGCCGTCCCCGAGCTTGATGTCGACGCCGCGGCCGGCCATGTTCGTCGCAATCGTCACGGTGCCCTTCTGGCCGGCGTTCATGATGATCTCGGCCTCGCGGGCGTGGTTCTTCGCGTTGAGCACGTCGTGCGGCACGCCGCGGCGCTCGAGCAGCCGTGAGAGCAGCTCGCTGACCTCGACCGACACCGTGCCGACCAGCACCGGCTGGCCGTGCTCGTAGCGCTCCACGAGGTCGTCCACGACGGCCTCGTACTTCTCCTTGCGCGTCTTGAAGATGAAGTCGTTGTGGTCGCCGCGCACCATGTCGGCGTTGGTGGGGACCGTGACCACCTCGAGGCCGTAGATCTGGCGGAACTCGTCCTCCTCGGTCTTGGCCGTGCCGGTCATGCCGGCGAGGTGCTCGTACATGCGGAAGTAGTTCTGCAGGGTGATCGTGGCGAGGGTCTGGTTCTCCTCGCGGATCGGCACGCGCTCCTTGGCCTCGATCGCCTGATGCAGGCCCTCGGACCAGCGGCGGCCCTCCATGATGCGGCCGGTGAACTCGTCGACGATCTTGACCTCGCCGTCCTGGATCACGTAGTCGACGTCCTTCTTGTAGAGCGCTTGAGCGCGCAGCGCCTGGATCAAGTGGTTGACGAGGCTGCCGTCCTTGTAGAGGTTCTCGACGTCGAGCGCCTGCTCGATCTTGGCCACGCCGCTCTCCGTCACGGCCACTGTCTTGTGCTTCTCGTCGACCTCGTAGTCGTCGTCGGGGTGCAACCGCGGGACGGCGCGCGCGAAGCGCCGGTACGTGTCGGCGGCGGTCTCCGGCGCGCCGCTGATGATGAGCGGGGTGCGCGCCTCGTCGATGAGGATCGAGTCGACCTCGTCGACGATGCAGTAGTAGTGGCCGCGCTGCACCTGGTGCTCGCGACGCATGGTCATGTTGTCGCGCAGGTAGTCGAAGCCGAACTCGCTGTTGGTGCCGTAGGTGACGTCGGCGTTGTAGGCGAGGCGGCGCTCGGCCGGGGGCATCATCGCCTGGATGACGCCGACCTCGAGACCGAGGAAGCGGTAGACCTGGCCCATCCACTCGGCATCGCGACGCGCCAGGTAGTCGTTGACGGTGACGAGGTGGGCGCCGCGCCCCGCGAGGGCGCGCAGGTACATCGGCATGGTGGCCACGAGGGTCTTGCCCTCGCCGGTCTTCATCTCGGCGATGTCGCCCTCGAAGAGGATCGTGGCGCCCATGACCTGGACGTCGAAGGGGCGCATCTCGAGGGCGCGGCGGGCCGCCTCGCGGGCCGCCGCGAAGGCCTCGTTCATGAGCTCTTCGAGGGGCTCGCCGTTGCCGGCACGCTCGCGGTAGGCGAGCGTGAGCGCGGCGAGCTCGGCGTCGCCCAGAGCCTGCATCTGCGGCTCGAGGGCGTTGACGGCCCTCACCTGCTCCTCGAGGACCTTGAGGCGCCGGCCTTCACCGGCGTGCATCAGCTTGTCGACGATCCTGATCACTGTCGCTCCTGGGGCCGGGGCCGGCGCCGTGCCGCACACGCGGCCGGCGGCTCCGCCGTCTATTGTCGCACAGGACCGCGCGAGCGTCGTCGTGAGGCGAGCGGCGCCTCACGGGCGTCTCGCGGCG
>DATHSP010000050.1:0-5958 GCA_035464075.1 Thermoleophilia bacterium
GCCGACCTGCTCGAGGAGCTGGCGCTGGAGGCGCTCGCGGGGTGCGGTGGCGCCCCGTCGGGCGGCATCGAGGCCGTGGCCCTCGATGTCCGCGACCTCTCGGCCGTCAAGCAGGCCGTGCGCGACGCCGTGGACGCCGCCGGCCGCCTCGACGTGCTCGTCAACTGTGCCGGGATCAGCGTCGGCCTGCCGGTCTTCGAGGTCACCGAGGAGGCGTGGGCCGACATGTTGGCGACGAACCTCACGAGCGCCTTCTTCGCCAGCCAGGAGGCGGCCCGCCACATGGTCGCCGCGGGCGGAGGGGCCATCGTCAACGTGTCCTCGATCTGCGCGTACATGGCCGAGTCGCCCGAGGTGCCGTACTGCGCCACCAAGGCGGCCCTCGTCATGGTCACGCAGTGCATGGCCCACGAGCTTGGCCATCTCGGCGTGCGTGTCAACGCGGTCGCCCCAGGGCTCACCGACACCCCGATGCTCGCCGACGACCTCGAGCGGCCCGACCACTACGAGCGCCTCGCGCGGATGATCCCGCTGCGGCGGCCGGCCGCTCCGGAGGAGATCGCCGCCGCGATCCTCGTCCTCGCCTCAGACGAGGCCTCGTACATCACCGCCGAGACCCTGGTCGTCGACGGCGGCCAGACGCGGGGCTTCTGGTACTTCGGCGAAGACGAGCCGCCGGTGCCGCCGCGCGCCGCGCCCTGACGCGGCGTCGAGTGTGTGGCGGGCGGGTCGGCGCAGCGACACCCGGGCCGACCCGCAGCGCAGGGCTCTCTCGCGCCGCGGCGCGGGGGCCGACCCGTAGCGCGGGGCTCTCGCGAGTGCGGTGCCGCGCCCCCGCTGACCCGCGGCACGGGGGCGCCGTACGGGCAGTCATCGAAAGCGCAATCGTCAACCTCGCGACGCGCTGCTTTCCGTCGTTGCGCTGCGCCGATTTCGCTGAAACCGGCGCGAAGGCCGCTCGTCCTGGCGGCCGAATCGCATGAGCTCGCAGCGACCGCTCCCGCCACCGCTCCTCTGGATGCCGGCTGCTGTGCACGGCCCCCCGGGGGTGTCCTGCGCGGGCCTCGGCCCGCTTGGGCCACGAGGGACGACCCCTTGCGGTGGCCCGATCGTTGCGCGCACCGGGCCGGAGCGCGGCCCTGGTGATCGAGCGAGCGTGAGACTCGTGCGATTCGGCAGCGGGATCCGCGCCGTTTCGTAGCGGATCGCGTCGATGAGCGAGCCCGTGGCGACTGATACCGCGGCGTCTGGGGGTAGACGATTGCGCGTTCGATGAGGGTGCCGCACACCCCCCACCTCAGCCCCAGGCAAGGATGTGGGCGACCGAGCCCCGTCCTCCAGTCTCAGTCCTCGTGCCGCCGCAGCTGGCACGGCGACGCTGGTGGCGGTCAGTTCTCGTGCCGCGGCCACCGGCGCGGCGGCGTTCGGGACGGTCAGCCCTCGTGCCGCGGCCGCCGGCGCGGCGGCGGCTCAGGCGGTCAGTCGTCGTGCCGGGGCAGCCGGCGCGGCAGCAGCAGCCCCGGCACGACGGAGACCAGGGCGAAGAGCGCCGCCACGGTGAACGGCCAGCCGAAGGCGTCGGCGACCTCGTCCCAGAAGAGGTTCTCGATGCGGTCCTTGAGGGCGAGGAGCTGGATGCCTTCGAGGCCGCTCGCCATGCCGGAGAGGGCCTCGGCGACCGGGTTGGCGATGCGGCGCAGTTCGCTGAAGCCGACGGTCGGGTTGATGTCGCGTGCCTCGTCGAGCGCCTCTGTCAGCGTGGACTCGACCTGGGGGGAGAGCAGCGCCGCCTCCGCCATGGCCTGGCTCTGGTCGGCGGCCGAGTTGACGGCGACGACCAGCGTGTGGGCGAAGATCGCCACGAGCAGGGCCACGCCGAGGAGGAATCCCAGCTGGCGCGCGGTGTTGAGCATGCCGGAGCCGACGCCGCGGGCCGCGGCCGGCACGGCCGACATGCCCGCGGCAGTGAACGCCGGCAGCGAGAAGCCGAGCCCGAGGCCGACGAGCGCCGTGCGCCAGACGACGGCCTCGGTGGGTGCCGTGCGCAGCATGCGGCCGAGCAGGAAGAGGCCGGCGGCCGAGAGCAGGGCGCCGGCCACGGCCGGCGGCCGTGGCCCGATGCGGTCGACCATGCGGCCGCTGAAGGGCGCCAGCACGAAGGCGGCCGCCGGCACGGCGGTCACGACGAGCGCCGCGCGCAGCGTCGTGTAGTCCATGGCGGCCTCCATGTAGATCACGAGCATGAACATGCAGCCCATCATGGCGACGTCGACGGTCATGATCGCGGCGCTCGCCGAGGCGAAGGTGCGGTCGCGGAAGAGGTGCAGGTCGAAGACCGGGTGGGCGGCCGTCAGCTCGCGCCAGACGAAGAGCGCGAGCCCCGCGGCCGCCCCCGCGAAGAGGCCGAGGGTCACGGCCGAGGTCCATCCCCAGTCGTTGGCCTGGATGAGGGCGAGGGTCAGGCAGACGAGTCCGGCGGACGAGAGCGCGAGGCCGGGCAGGTCGATGGGCAGCGGGTTGGGGACGCGGACGCGCGGGAGGACGGCCGCGGCGAGCGCGAGGCCGGCGATCCCGACCGGCAGGTTGAACCAGAAGATCGCCGGCCAGGACCAGCGCTCGATGAGCAGGCCGCCGAGGGTGGGGCCGAGTGCGGCGGCCAGCGTGCTGGCCATGCCGAAGAGGCCGGCCGCGAAGCCCTGGCGGCCGGCCGGGAAGGCGGCCAGCAGCAGCGTCAGCGCCGTCGGCACGACCGCGGCGGCCCCGACCGCCTGGGCGACGCGGAAGGCGACGAGCGCCGTGAGCGTCCCCGAGTACGCACAGCCGATCGAGGCGACCGTGAACACCGCCAGCCCGACGAGGAAGAGGCGGCGGTGGCCGTAGCGGTCGGCGAGCCGTCCCATGGGCAGGAAGAGCACGGTGAGCACGAGGTTGTAGCCGTTCATCACCCAGGAGACGCCGGTCACCGAGGCGTCGAGCTCGCGGATGATCTTGGGGATGGCGACGCTCATGATGGTCGCGTCGGCGAGGGTGACGAAGACGCCCGGGAGGACGGCGAAGAAGACCAGCCAGGGATGACGGGAAGCGGCGGTCGGCTGAGGACCGGTGGGGCTTGGGGCGAGGAGGGAGGAGTCCGGCGCGGCCATGGACGGAGTCTACGCTAGAATCCGGCGGAGCCGGTCCGCGGGTGCCGGCAGGTCCTGTGTGGGACGGAGCGAAGTCGGACCGCAGACGTCGAACGAGGAGTCTCCGATGCGCGTGCGCGAGATCGTCGAACGGATCGATCGCCTGGCGCCCTTCGAGCTGGCCGAGTCGTGGGACCACGTTGGGCTGCAGGTCGGAGGGCCCGACGACGAAGTGGAGGGCGTGCTCGTCGCCCTGGAAGCTGACGAGGCGACGCTCGACGAGGCCGCCCGGCTCGACTGCGGCCTCATCCTCGCCCATCACCCGCTGATCTTCGAGCCGCTGGCGCGGCTGACCGACGAGGAGCCGAGCGCGCGCGTGGCCCTGCGTGCCGCGCGCGAACGCCGCGCCGTCGTGGTCGCGCACACCAACCTGGACAAGGCGCGCGGCGGGCTCGCCGACCTCATGGCGGAGGCGCTCGGCCTGCGCGGGGCACAGCCCCTCGAGCCGAGCGCCGTCGACTGGCTCAAGCTGATCGGCTTCGTTCCGCCCGACGATGCCGACCTCGTCCGCAAGGCGCTCTTCTCGGTCGGCGCCGGCGTGATCGGCGAGTACGAGCACTGCTCCTGGGGCGTTGAGGGTCAGGGGACGTTCTTCGCCGGTGAGGGCGCGTCCCCGGTGCTCGGCGAGCGGGGGCGGGACGAGAGCGTGACCGAGGTGCGCCTCGAGGTCGTCTTCCCGCGGCGCCTGCGGCGCCGCGTGGTCGCGGCCTACGTCGCGGCGCACCCCTACGAGGAGCCCGCCTTCGACATCGTGCCCGTCGAGAACGTGCTGCCCGGGCTCGGGCTCGGGCGACTCGGCGTGCTGCCCGAGCCCGTCTCGCTGGCTGGGCTCGCCGCCGACGTCGCGGCGCTCGTGGGGCTGCCGTCGCCCCGCTACGCCGGCGACGGCGCCCGCCGTGTGCGCCGCGTCGCCTGCCTCCCCGGCTCCGGCGGGGCGGCGCTGACGGGCGGCCTCGCCGCTGCGCTCGCCGCGGTGGCCGACGTCCTCGTGACCGGGGACGTGAAGTACCACGAGGCGCGCGAGGCTCTCGACGCCGGCCTCGCGCTCGTCGACGCCCCGCACGACCTGACCGAGGAGGAGCTCGTGCTGCGCTGGAGCGCCGCGCTCGCCGAGGCGCTCGGCGACGCCGCGCGGCTCGAGACGTACCGGCGCCCGCGCGGCGTGTGGCGGTACA
Organism: Thermoleophilia bacterium; assembly: GCA_035464075.1. Lineage (GTDB taxonomy): Bacteria > Actinomycetota > Thermoleophilia > UBA2241 > UBA2241 > UBA2241. Next base: position 4,358 of record DATHSP010000050.1, read on the forward strand.
GGGAGGCTGCGGCAGAGGCAGTCGGCGTGGCCGTCGCGGTGCCGGAAGTGCCGACGTCGACTGCGGTGCCCGTGCCGGGCACGTCATCCGCAGCCGCCGTGACGGACGTGCCGGCGGCCGCGGTGCCCGAGGCGCCGACGTCGGCCGCCGCGCTGGACGTGCCGCCGTCGTCAGCGGAATCGGCCTTCGAAGCATCGCGGGCCGCCGAGCCGATCGCCCGTGATCTCGGCGTGCTCTCAGAGCCGGTCGGCGACTCCGCTCCTGCGGTGTCCGTTCCCGGACCGGACGCCGGTCGCGAGTCGGCCCCCTCCGGGCCGGCGGTCTATCGCCTCTACACCGATGGCGGCGCGCGCGGCAACCCTGGGCCGGCGGCGGTCGGCGTGCGTCTGCTGGCGCCGGACGGCACGCTGGTCGCCGAGTTCGGCAAGACGATCGGGCCGGCGACCAACAACGTGGCCGAGTACCGGGCGCTGGTGAGCGGGCTCGAGCTGGCGCTCGAGCACGGGGTCCACCGCCTCACGTGCCTCCTCGACAGTGAGCTCGTCGTCCGCCAGATCGAGGGCGCGTACAAGGTGAAGGACGTGACGCTGCGGGTGTTCCACACCGAGGTGCAGCGTCTCCTCGCCCGCTTCGACTCGGTCGAGGTGCGCCACATCCGTCGTGAGGAGAACGCCGAGGCCGACCGCCTGGTCAACGAGGCGCTCGACGCGCCCGGCTGAGGCTCCAGCCAGCGGGGCCGACGCGGCCGGCCAGGGGGTTCGCCGCCAGCGTCTCACGGCTCGGCCCCGACGCCGACTGCCCGCCTCGCGCCCGCGCTCCGCTCGATTGCGCCCGGCTCGCGCGCTCGTGTATCATCCCTGTCTGCTGCGGGTGTAGCTCAGTCGGCTAGAGCGTCTGCTTGCCATGCAGAAGGTCGAGGGTTCGAGTCCCTTCACCCGCTCCAATCCCCCTCTCGGGGACAAGGCAGAGGACAGAGGCGATGTGCTCTGTCGTCTGCCTTTCGTGCTTGAGAGGGCACTGCGCCGAGGCGGCGTAGCCAAGTGGTAAGGCAGAGGTCTGCAAAACCTCCATCATCGGTTCAACTCCGATCGCCGCCTCCAACTTCGTCCCTCTATCCGGCGATCTCCGGTCGTGCGCGCCCGCGCACGGAGTTTGCCTCTGGGAAAAATAGAGTTGCGCGGTCAATCGACCGTGCCCTTTGAGGGCTGCCGTGACGGCGGCCTGAGGGGTTGCATCAATGGCAGAGGGGAGGTCACAGGATGCCCAGCGTGACCAAACCCACGACCTTCGCCTGCGCGATCTGCGGAGCGGTCCTGAAGCGGCAGGTGGAACTCGACAAGCACATGTGCCTGCTCCACGACGATTGCGGTGGGGACCGCGTCGGCCCGCCGATCACGTTTCGCTGCGCCACGTGCGAGCTGCCCTTCGCGCGGCGAGACGACCTGTTCGCACACCTGCGGCAGAGCGGCCACGGGCGCCCTCCCGAGTGGGACGCAGCCGTGCCTGGAGGCGCGCAGCGCCCGCGCGGCCGGCGCCGGGGCCGCAGCACCTGAGGCGCCGTCCGCCCCGCGAAGCGTCGTCGGACGATGGCCGGCGCGGGC
>DATHSP010000051.1:0-14153 GCA_035464075.1 Thermoleophilia bacterium
GTCGCCCTGCACGCCTGGCTCACGCCGGGCGACGAAGCGCGGCGCGAGCTCGAGGCACTGCGCGCCCTCCTGCGCGACGCGCGGCGCGTGGCGACGAGCGCCGGCTTCGGCCCGCGCTTCCTGCACTCGACCGGCCAGTATCACAAGGGCGGTCCGGCGCGCGGGGTGTTCGTACAGCTCGTCTCCGAGGGCGGGCCCGAGCTTCCCGTCCCGGGGCGCGACTTCAGCTTCCGGGCGCTCAAGGAGGCCCAGGCCCTGGGCGACCTCGAGGCCCTGCTGGCGCACGGGGGGCGGGTGCTGCGCGTCGACCTCGGCGAGGACGCCGTCGCCGGCCTGCGCGGGTTCGGGCAGCTGCTGCGCCGGGTACTCGCGGCCTGAGGCCGCGGCGCCGCTGCGCCGGGTGCATGCGGCCTGAGGCCGCGGTGAGACCGCGCTGTCGCGTTGAAGTCGCGCCGCCGCCGCGGTGAGACCGCGCCGCCGCCGCGACGCGGTCGCAACGGCGGTCGAGGGGCGGGCGTGCCGGAGACCAGACGGCGTCGTCAGGCCGCACACGGGCGGCCGTGCGCCGCCGGCTCACGGCCTCATGGGCTATGACACACGACCGGGCGCGAAGGCGCCGCGGACAGAGGAGGAAGCATGGACGTCGCCATGATCGGCCTCGGCCGGATGGGCGCCAACATGGCCCGCCGCCTGCTGCGTGGCGGCCACCGCGTGGTCGTCTACAACCGCACGTTCGCCCGCGCCGAGGAGCTCGCCGCCGAAGGCGCCGAGCCGGTCCGCGAGCTCGCCGACGTGGTCGCGGCGCTGGCGCCGCCGCGCGTCGTCTGGCTCATGTTGCCGCACGGCGAGACCACGCAGCAGGCGATCGACGAGCTCGCCCCGCGGCTCGAGCCGGGCGACATCCTGATCGACGGCGGCAACGCCTTCTTCAAGGAGGACATCGCCCGCGGCACGGCGCTCGCCGAGCGCGGCCTCCGTTACCTGGACGTCGGTACCTCGGGCGGCGTCTGGGGTCTCGAGGTCGGCTACTGCATGATGGTGGGGGGCGAGCGCTCGGCCTTCGAGCACGTCGAGCCCCTCTTGCGCACGCTGGCGCCGCCCGGCGACGGCTACGGCCACATGGGCGGCCACGGCGCCGGCCACGTCGTGAAGATGGTCCACAACGGCGTCGAGTACGGCATGATGCAGGCCTACGGCGAGGGCTTCGAGCTGCTCGAGGCCGCGCCCTGGGACCTCGACCTCGGGCAGATCGCCGCGCTGTGGAACAACGGCAGCGTGGTGCGCTCCTGGCTGCTCGAGCTGGCCGCCGACGCGTTCGCCGAGGACCCGCAGCTCGAGGGCATCCGCGGCTACGTCGAGGACACGGGGGAGGGCCGCTGGACGGTCGAGCAGTCGATCGAGCTCGGCGTGCCTTTGCCGGTCATCGCCATGTCGCTCTACCTGCGCTTCCGCTCGCGCCAGGACGACTCGTTCAGCGCCCGCGTGCTCGCCGCCCTGCGTCAGGAGTTCGGCGGCCACGCGGTGAAGGAGACCTAGATGGTCGACGACGGTCGGATGGTGGACGACGGTCGGACGGTCGATGACGGCCGGGTGGTCGACGACGGCCACGACCCGCTCGACGGCATCGGCTACGACACGGTCGACGACGTCGGCTACGACGACGAGGGCGACGGGGCGGCCTTGGCGCGGCGCGCCACGGCCGCCCCGTCGCCCTTCCCGTCGAGCTCGGCGCTCGAGCCCTGCGCGCTGGTCATCTTCGGCGTCACCGGCGATCTCGCTCACCGCAAACTGATCCCGGCCCTGTACGACCTCGCCTGCCACGGCGTGTTGCCCGACGCGTTCACCATCGTCGGCGTCGGACGCCGGCCGCTCGACGACGACGTCATGCGTGACCGGCTGCTGCAGGCCATCGACGACCATTACGGCGAGGAGCAGGCCGACGGCGCCGCCTGCGAGCGCGTCCTGAGGGCGCCACGCTACGTGCAGGGCGGGTTCGACGACCCCGAGACCTACAGTCGCCTGGCCGCCGTGCTCGACGAGCTCGACCGGCACGGCGGCACCGCCGGCAACCGCGTCTTCTACCTGGCGACGCCGCCCAGCCAGTTCCCCGTCATCGTCCGCGGCCTCGCGGCCGGCGGCCTCGCGCGCCGGGGGGCGTGGGCCGGCGGGCCGACCGCGGCGTCACGGGCGAACGGCCCCGGATCTGGCCACGCCGGCCACGTACTCGCCGCGCCGGCGCACGGGGCCTCGACCGCCGATCGGCCCGACGCGCCGCCGCCCGGCGAGCGGTCCTCCACGGCGCCCGGCGAGCCGGTCTCCCGCGGGCCGGCCGATACGACGCCCACGGCGCCGGCGGCCGGCGAACGCGCCGCCGTCACCGTACGCGGCTGGACGCGGATCGTCGTCGAGAAGCCCTTCGGCCGCGACCTGGCCAGCGCCGCCGAGCTCAACGCCATCGTGCGCGAGGTCTTCGACGAACGGCAGGTCTACCGCATCGACCACTACCTCGCCAAGGAGACGGTCCAGAACCTCCTCGTCCTGCGCTTCGCCAACACGCTCTTCGAGCCGATCTGGAACCGGCGCTACGTCGATCACGTGCAGATCACCGCCGCCGAGACGCTGGGCGTCGAGCACCGCGGCACGTACTACGAAGAGGCCGGCGCCCTCCGCGACATGATCAAGCCGCACCTCGTCCAGCTCTTCGCCCTGGTGGCGATGGAGCCGCCGGTCACCCTGGACGCCGAGGCGATCCGCGACGAGAAGGTGAAGCTGTTGCGCGCCGTGCGGCCGATCCCCCGCGACAGGGTCGACCTGTTCGCCGTGCGCGGGCAGTACGTGCGCGGCGTCATCGACGGAGGCACCGTGCCGGCGTACCGCGAAGAGCCCAAGGTCACCCCGGACTCCATCACCGAGACCTACGCGGCCATCAAGCTGCTCGTCGACAACTGGCGCTGGCAGGGCGTCCCCTTCTACCTGCGGACCGGCAAGCGGCTGGCGCGCAGGGTGACCGAGATCGCCATCCAGTTCCGCAAGCCACCGGTCCTGCTCTTCCGCGACGCGGTCGCCGGGCAGGGCGGGCTCGTCCCCGACCAGCTGGTGCTCCGCGTACAGCCCGATGAGGGCTTCTCGCTGCGCATCGAGTCCAAGGTGCCCGGGCAGGAGGTCGCCCTGCAGCCCGTGTACATGGACTACTCGTACGGCAGCAGCCTGCGCGAGCTGCCGTTCAGTGCCTACGAGACCGTGCTGGTCGACGTGATGCAGGGCGACATGACGCTGTTCAAGCGCGGCGACCAGGTCGAGGAGGCCTGGGGCATCATGGCGCCGGTCCTCGAGGCGTGGTCGACGGCGCCGCGCGGCAGGCTGCCGATCTACGAAGCCGGGACGTGGGGGCCGGAGGCCGCCGACGCGCTCGTGGCGCGCGACGGCAACGCCTGGCGGCGCCCCGAATGGGGGCTCGAAGGCGGGTCCCGTGACGGAGGTGCACCGTGACCATCGAGATCCTTGCCGACGGCGACGCCCTCGCGGGGCGCGCCGCCGACCTCTTCGCCCAGGCGGCCCAGGAGGCCGCCGCGGCCCGCGGCCGCTTCGCGGTCGCGCTCAGCGGCGGCGCCTCGCCGCAGTCCCTGTACCGCCTGCTGGCGCGCCAGCAGTTCACGCAGAAGGTGCCGTGGCGCCGCGTCCACCTCTACTGGGGCGACGAGCGCTGCGTGCCCCCCGACGACCCCGAGAGCAACTACGGCGTCGCCGAGCGGCTCTTCATACGGCACGTGCCGATCCTTCGGGAGAACGTGCACCGGATCCGCGGGGAGGAGGGAGCCGGGGGCGCGGCCGACGCGTACGAGCAGGAGCTCCGCGCGCTCGCGGCGCGCGAGCGGCCGGAGAGCGAGCTGCCGGTCTTCGACCTCGTGCTCCTCGGTCTCGGCGCCGACGGGCACACGGCTTCGCTCTTCCCCCACAGCCCGGCGCTGGAGGAGGTCGAGCGCCTGGCCGTCGCGACGGAGGCGCCCGACGGCTCGCCACGGGTCACCGTGACCTTCCCGGTGATCGGCGCCGCGCGCCGCGTGTGGTTCCTCGTCAGCGGCGCCGACAAGGCCGGGATGGTCGCCGAGGTGCTCGAGGGCCTGCGCGTGCCGAAGGCGGTCCCCGCCCAGGCCGTCGCCCCGGTCAAGGGCTCGCTCACCTGGCTGCTCGACGAGGCGGCTGCGGCCGAGCTCAGCTCGCCGCTGCCGGGCTGAGCGCCCCGCGCGGCCGAGCGCCGCGACCGCAGCGCTGAACGCGCCGCGCGCCCGAGCGCCGCAGTTGCCGGGCTGACCTGGACTGACCTGCGTCGCCGCGCGGCGACCAGATCCGCCGCGGTCGCCCAGCGCCGCTCCGAGCCGGGGCTCCGGTCCCCGGCATCGCGACGCGCAGGGTCGATAGCCAAGACGACATACGTTTGACCTATCGATAACGTAGTCGTAAGATGACGGCGATATCGAAGGAGGTCAGCGATGGCACTCGTGGTCATCTCGCCCAAGTTCCAGATCGTCATCCCCAAGGAGATCCGGGAGCGCATGGGCCTCAAGCCCGGACAGACGGTCAGCCTCATCGATCGCGGCGAGACCATCACCATGGTGCCGAAGAGGCCGCTGTCGGAGCTTCGAGGGATCCTCCGCGGAGCCCCCACAGATGACTACCGCGACGAGACCGACCGGCTGTGAGTGACGAACGACCCATGAAGGTCGTCGACTCGTCAGGCTGGGTCGAGCATTTCGCCGACGGCCCGCTCGCCGATCAGTTCGCCCCATATCTGGCCGACCCCGATCAGGTCGTGACGCCGACGGTCGTCCTGTACGAGGTCTATCGCTGGGCGCGACGACACGGCAGTGACGCTGACGCGATGGAGATCGTCGGTCATCTCGAATACACGAGATTCGCGCCGGTCGACACTGCGGTCGCCATCGCCGCCGTCGATTACAGCCGCGATCACGGCTTGGCCGCGATGGACGCGCTCGTCTACGCGACGGCTCGGCTCAACGGCTCTGAACTCGTCACCTCCGACACCGACTTCCGCGGCCTGCCCGGCGTGACCCTGATCGGGTCGCAGGGCTGAGCCGGGCGTCAGTCCGCGGCGGGGAGCAGCACGACCCAGCCCGCGGTCGCCTGTACCGGGTACGACTCGGCGACCGGGCCGACGAAGGCGACCGCCACGGTCCGCCCCGAGAGGGCGGTGGCGTCGGGAGCCGTGTCGAGGCCGGCGAGCGCACCGTCGACCACCTCGTACCAGGTCGTCTCGGTGGTCGTCGTGATGCTCGCCTTGTCGTACTCGCCGCTCCCGTCCTCGATGAGCAGGGCGAGGGTCGGTCCGGCGCCGCCCTGCGGTGACGCGTCGTAGAGCGCGGCGCCGGCGAGCGGCCCCGTGATGTCGGCGCCGTCGACGTCGCCCGCGGCGGTGAGCGACGGCGCCGGTGGCTGGGGCTCCGGTCCGGGGCCGGGCGCCGAGTCGTCGTCGCCGCAGGCGAGCGCGCCGCCGGCGGCCACCGCGACGAGGAGCAGCGCGGCGACGGCCACGCCACGGAGCCGTGTGCTGCGCCGGGCGTGGCCCGCCGCTCTGCTCGGGCCGGCGAGGCCGTCTCCGTGCCGCAGGTCCATGTCGTCTCCTTCGCTGGGCTCACTGGCGTCGTGCCGCTGAGACGCACGGCACGGCTCCCTGGTTCACGGGCAGTGGGTCAGGGTACGACGCGCCCGCCGCGGGTCCTCGTGGTCGGATCCCGAATCGCGGCGTCGTCCCTGCAAAGACGCCTCTTCTGGTGACCCGAAGCTCCCCGTCGGGTACACTGACAGGGCAAGCCAGGTGGCCGCGTCGGCCCCGCGTCTCCCGTCTCCACGGAGCGGGCGAGGCAGCCGTCGAGGAAAGTCCGGACACCGCAGAGCAGGGCGCTGGATAACGTCCAGCCGGCGAAAGCCGAGGGAAAGCGCAACAGAGAGCAGACCGCCAGCGGCCCCTTCGGGGGTGCGGGCAAGGGTGAAACGGTGGGGTAAGAGCCCACCAGCGGTCCTGGTGACAGGCCGGCTCGGCAAGCCCCGCCCGGTGCAAGGCCAAATAGGGGAGCGTTCGAGGGCTGCTCGTCCGAAGCTCCCGGGTTCCGGCCGCTAGAGCCGCTCGGCAACGGGCGGCCGAGATGGATGGTCACCCACGACAGGATCCGGCTTACGGCTTGCTACTGTGAGGCCCCTCCGGCCAGCTGGTGGAGGGGCCTCACGACGTCACGGGTCGCCGCCGGGCGCGGGCCGGGGGCCGGCCGGGGGCGCCGCGAGCCGCTGACACGACCTCGCGGCACCGCTATGCTGGGCGCATGCGACCCACGGCGGCGGACCTCGTGACGACCCTCGGCCTCGAGCCGCACCCCGAGGGCGGGTTCTTCAGGGAGACCTACCGCGCCGCGGCCTGCGTCGCGACCTCGCGCGGCGAGCGTGCCGCGGCGACGGCGATCCTCTTCCTCGTCACCGCCGACCGGCCGAGCCGCCTGCATCGCCTGGCCAGCGATGAGCTCTGGGTGTTCCAGGGCGGTCTGCCGCTCCAGTTGGTGCGACTCTCCGTCTTCGGCGAAGCCAGCGTGCTGCTCGGCGACCCCTGCGGCGCGGGCGGGGCGGGGCGGCAGCCGCAGGCCCTCGTCCACGCCGGCGTGTGGCAGGGGGCGTGCGTCGCCGGCCCCCGGCGGCAGCCGGCCGAGCGCGCCTGGTCGCTCGTCTCCTGCATCGTGACCCCGGGCTTCGACCGCAAGGACTTCGAGCTCGGGCGCCGCGACGATCTGCTGCGCCTCTTCCCGGAGCAGCGGGCGCTGGTCGAAGCGCTGACCTGAGAAGGGCGGCAAGGCGCTCACCCGAGGGCGCCGAGGGAAGCGCTGACCTTCGGTCGCCGCTGGGCAGCTGCGGCCGCTGCGCCTACTCGAAGCAGGCCGGCGCCTCCCCGACGACGACGTCGAGGAGACGTCGCGCGTTGGCGCGTTTCACGTGGAAGCCGTCGTAGTAGCCGTCGGGGTCGCCGTCGAGGCTGCCGAGGCGACTGTGGTCGAGGACGACGAGGTCGTACTCCTCCTGCAGGCCGTGGAGGTAGTCGAGGACCTCCCGGTGCCGCGTCTCCCAGCCCGCGTCGCGGACGCCCGCGAGCAGGGTCGGGTGCAGCGGCATGAGGACGATCGCCGGCGTCGCCCCGAGGCGGTTGATCAGGCGAAGCGTCTTCTCGAAGTATCTCGTCGAACGGGGGTCGAGGGCCGGCGTCGTGGTCGCGTAGCGCTCCAGCGCGCGGTCGACCGACCACGTGAGGGCGCGTTCGAGCTTGTAGCCCTTGTCGGCCCGGATGTCGTAGCGGTTCCGCAGCACGACGCCGTCGGGGCCGTAGGTGGTCAGCGCGAGGTCGCGGCCGGCGGGCATCTCAGCCTCGGTGCGGGGGAGCTTCTCACGCTCCCGGGCGAGCAGGGCATCGGGGAAGAACGGCGAGAGGCGCTCGTCCTGGATGAGGCCGACGGAGAGCCCCTGGGCGCGGAACGCCTCCACGTGGATGAACCAGAGGACGCGAAGGCGTGTCTCGGGGTGATCGCGGCGGACCCAGTTGACGAAGGCCCAGGCATCCTCGGGGCGGCCGTTCTGCAGGGCGACGTTGAAGCCGCGCAGGCCAGTCAGGCGCTCGAGGTAGGCGGGCTCGAAGCGCGTGGCCCTCGAGCCCCCGAAGATCAGCACCTGCGGCGGGCGCTCGAGCCGCTCGAGCAGGTCGGCCTTGACGGTGCGGTCGTTCGGGACGATCAGCTCGCCCGTCGCCGTGGTCTCCGTGGTCGCTGCGTTCGGAGCGGTCGCCGCGAGTTGTTGCGGCGCCGGGCTCGAAGAGCGGTCGCGCGCCGCCGCGCCTTCGTCTCCGGCCTGCCGCCAGGCGACGGCGAGGATCGCGGCGACGCCCGTCAGGGCGACGGCGACGAGGGCGAGGCGCCGGCGTCCGGCGCTGGGTGAACGGCGCATGATGGGTGGACTTACGCGAAGGGCCGTGGACCTCCTGCCCACGACCGTGCCGCGATGGTACCACGGCGCGCCGGCGGGTCGCCCTGGAGGCGACGGTGCGCCGGCCTCCCGCGAGAGGAGCCGGTGGTGTCCGCGCCCCGTGGTAGGCTGCCGCCGACCGTGGGTCCCGAGGTCACAGCAGGCAGCGCAGGGGCGACCGTCGTCGTCGGCCGCTTCGCCGAGCTCGAGGACGCGCTCTGCGAGCGCGTCCTCGAGCTCAAGCGCGGCCGCCCTCTCGAGCCCCTCGTCGTGGTCGTCGGGTCGGCTGCGGTGCGCACGCGTACCCGCGACCTCCTGATACGCCGGCTGGGGGCCGTCGCCAACGTCTCCGTGGTGACGTTCGAGAGGCTGGGGCGCGACCTGGTGACGCGAGCACGGGGCGCGCCGCCCGTCGTACTCGGCGGCCTGGCCCGCGAGCGCCTGCTTCGGCGCCTCGTCGCCGAGCGCGCCGCTCGGGGTCTCGAGTACTACGGCCCCGTCTCGGCGCGGCCGCACTTCGCCCAGGCGCTCGCCGCCACCTTCGACGATCTGCGGCAGGCCCTGGTCGATCCAGGGTCGGGCTGGGCGACGGTCGCCATCGGCGGCGCCGCCCGCGACGCGGTCCCGGTGGGCGCCGCCGCCGACCCGACGGCCGCGCCCGGCGCTTCGGCGGCCGCCCCGACCGACGACGAGCGCCGCACGCGCCGGGCCAGGGCTGCCGACCTCGAGGCCCTGTACGCCGCGTACTGTGGCGAGCTCGCGAGCCGCGGGGTCCTCGACGCCGCGCAGGTGAGCTGCGAGGCTGCCCGGGCCACCCGTGACGATCCGCTGCCCGGCCGCGTGATCCTCTACGGCCTCTACGACGTCAATTGCGCGCAGGAGGCGCTCGTCGTGGCGCTGCTGAAGCGCGGCGCCGACCTGCTCGTGCCGCTCCCGCACGGCGGTGACGAAGGCCTCGCCACGGCGCTCGCCGCGGTCCGGGCGCTGGAGGTCGAAGTGCATCGCACCGAGGCGCCGCCCGTGACGCGCGACCTCGAGCGTCTCGCCGCGGTCTGGAGCGCCACCGAGGCTACTCCCCCAATCCGTCTCGAACTCGTCGACGACGGCACGCTCGCGGTGGTCTCCGTCGCCGACGAGCGCGGCGAGGCGCGAGAGGCGACGCGGGTGCTGCTCGGCGCGGCCGGTCGAGGCGTCCCCTTCTGGGACTGCGCCGTCGTGGTCCCGCACGGCGACGACGTCGAGCGCCTCGCAGCGGCGTTCGAAGGGGCGGGGATCCCCGTCGCCTGCGGGCTTCCCGACCGCAGCGAGGGCGCCCGCGTGCTGCGGCGCCTCGTCGAGTGCCTCGCGCCCGAGGCCGGGCGGCCCTTCGCCCGCCGTGCCGTCGTCGACTTGCTGGTCGCGGCGCCGCTCCGTGTGCCGCCGGCGCCACGCGAGACCGCTCTGTGGCTCGACGAGGCGCGGCAGGCCGGGGTGATCGCCGGTCTCGAGGAGTGGGCCGAGCGCCTGGCACTCCGCCGGAGCGACCTGCGGCGCCGGTGCGAGAGGGAGCAGCAGGCCGCGGAGGCACTCACCGGCGGCGACGAGGTCGAGAGCCCTTCGCTCCTGCAGCTGAGGGCGGCGGCGACCGGCAGTCTTGCGGCTGCCGTCGCGACCCTGAGGCGAGCCTGCGCAGCCCTTCCTGCGGAGGCCTCGTGGGAGGAGTGGGCCGAGGGCCTGGGTGCCGTCGCCGAGATGCTCTTCGATCCGCCGGTCGCCGCCGCCGCGCGCGGCCTGGCCGGCCGCGTGCGGGCGCTCGGCGTGCTCGGCGAAGAGGTCGACGCCGGCGAGGCGGCGGCCGTCGTGCGCGAGCTGCTCGCGAGCCACAGAGTGCCCGTGGGCAGGGCGACACGCGACGGGGTCGCCATCGTCACGCCCCTCGAATTGCGCGGCCACCGTTTCCACGACGTCGTGTTCGCCGGTCTCGCGGAGGGCGGGTTCCCGAGCCGCGGGCGGGCCGACCCCGTCCTCGGCGACGCGGAGCGCCGGCGCCTTGCCGAGCTCCCCGGCGACGCGGAGCGCCGGCGTCTCGCCGGGGCCCCCGGCACGCGCCTGCCGCTCGCCGAGCAGCGCGACGCCGAGTCGACACTGCTCTTCGCCTTCGCCTGCGAGGCGGCCCGCGAGCGTCTCACCCTCCTGGTGCCGCGCACCGACGCGGCGACCGGCAGGCCACGCCTGCCATCTCGCCTGGTCTTGCGCCTCGCTTCCCTCGCCGCCGGCCACCCGGTGAAGCTCGACGAGTTCCTCGCCGGGGCTCCGCTGCGCCCCGTATGGAGGCGAACGGGCGCGACTCCCGGCTACGAGGGCGCGCAATCGTCCACCTGGACGGACGAACGCGAGTTCGACACGGCCGCACTGCTCGCCCTCTCGGCGAGCCGGCGCGGCCGGGCGCGCGAGTACCTCTCGGCCGTGCTCGGCGACGCGGCGGCGGCCGAGCGTCGTCTGGGGCAGTGGCGCGCCGGCCGCAGCCCCGAACTGGGGGCGTGGGACAGCCTTCTCGGCCGCGACGCCCGCGCCGCGCTCGCCGGGCTCGGCGAGCGACACCCGCTCGCCGACGAGCTGCACCCCACGCGCCTCGAGCGCTACGTCGGCTGCCCGTTCGCCTTCTTCGTGCGCGACGTGCTCGGGCTCGAAGCGCCCGAAGAGCCCGGCGAGAGCCTCGAGATCGAGCCGCTCGAGTTCGGCAGCCTGGCGCACGGCATCCTCGAGCGCGCCTACGGGCGGGTCATCGACGACGGGCTCGACCGCGACGGCGCGCTCGCCGCCGTGGCCGCGGCCTGGGAGGAGCGCTGCGCCGACGCCGAGCGTCGCGGCGTCACGGGTGCGGCGCTGGCGTGGGCGGTGCGCCGCGAGATGCTTCTCGAGGACCTCCTCCGATCGGTGAGCCTCGACCCGGTCTTCCTCGACAGGGGCGAGCGGCCGATCGCCGTCGAGCTGCGTTTCGGCGCGCGGCACGACAGGGTCGTGTCGCTCGCGCTGCCCGACGGCCGCGAGGTCCGGTTCGCCGGGCGCCTCGACCGTGTGGACGAGACGCCGAGGGGCGCGCGGGTCGTCGACTACAAGACGGGCGGCGGCTCGACCGAGCGCGAGCGCATCAAGCGCCGCTTGAGCGTGCAGCTCCCCGTCTACCAGCTCGCCGTCCGCCAGACCATGGGCGAAACGTACGAGGGAGTTACCTCCCTCTACCGGCTCATCACTCGCAAGGGCGGCTTCGAGGAGCTCGAGCTCGACGGCGACGAGCCGACCGCCCGTGCGCGCCTGTCGGCGCTCGTCGCCGAGGTGGCGGAGGGGGTCGAGGCGGGTCTCTTCCCGCGCACCAGCCACAAGGGCTGCGACTACTGCGACATCGGGTACGCCTGCGGCTTCTCGTCCTGGGCGCGCGCCCGCAAACGCGAGCACGAGCGGCTCGCCGGCCTCGTCAGGCTGCAGACCGAAGGTCCGGAGGAGGTGGCCACCGGTGAGCCGGGCTGAGCGCCCCCCGATCGACAAGGCGGTCCGCGACCGGGTGACCCGGGAGCTCGGCACCACCTTCCTGCTCGAGGCGAGTGCCGGCACGGGCAAGACCCACGTCCTCGTCGACCGCTACGTCAGCTGCGTCCTCGACCCCGAGGCGGGCAGCGGCGACGTGCGCACGGTCGCCGCCATCACGTTCACCGAGAAGGCGGCCGGCGAGCTGCGCCAGCGCGTGCGCGAGAGGTTCGAGCAGCTCGCCGGCGAGTCCTCTCCCGGCGCGCCGCGCGCCGCGCTCCTCCGGCAGGCCCTCGAGGCGCTCGACGACGCGCCCATCCACACGATCCACGGATTCGCCGCGCGCCTCCTGCGCGAGTTCCCCGTCGAGGCCGGCGTCGATCCCGCCTTCGAGCAGCTCGACGCGCTCGCCGGCGAGCTCGAGGCCGGTCGGCTGTGGGAGACGTGGCTCGCCGACCTCGCCGCCGGCGAGTCGGGCGGCGCCGACGCGCGCCGGTGGCTGGGGCGGCTGCTGCGCGCCGGCGTCCGCCTCGACACCGTCCGCGAGCTCGCCCTCGGGTCCAGCGGGGTGTTCGGCGAGCGGTACGACCTCGAGTCCCTCCCGGCGGCGCCGCCCGAACCCGATCTGGCGGCGGGCCTCGCCGCGCTGGCGGCCCCGCTCGAGCGTCTGCGTGAGTTCTGCGCCACCGCGTGTTCCGACTCCGGCGACAAGGGCTGCAGCGGTGCGCTCGACCTCGTCGAGCGCTGTGAGCGCCTCATGAGCGAACCGCCCGCGGCACCCGACGAGCTCGCCGCGAGACTCCTTCGCCTGCCGGTGAAGAGCTCCGCCGGCGCTCTCGGCGGCCGGCAGGGCAACTGGCACGGAGGCGCCGAGGGCAAGGCCGAGCTGTGGGGCCGCTACTCGGCCCTCGGGCACGAGATCGCTGCCCTCGGCGACGCCTACGCCGGCTTCGTCACCGGCCTCGCCGTCGCGGTCGCCGACGCCTTCTCCCGGTGGGCCGGCGCCACACAGCTCGCGCTCGGCCGCCTCGACTTCACCGACCTCCTCGGCTGCCTGCGCGACCTGCTCGCCGGCGACCTCGCGGCGCGCGCCGCGCTGCAGCAGCGTTTCGACTACGTCCTCGTCGACGAGTTCCAGGACACCGACCCTCTGCAGGCCGAGATCGTCTTCTATCTCTGCGAGCGCGAGCCGGTCGCCGCCGACTGGCGCGACGTCGTGCTCGCGCCCGGCAAGCTCTTCGTGGTCGGCGACCCGAAGCAGTCGATCTACCGGTTCCGCCGCGCCGACATCGCGCTCTACGACGAGGTCAAGGGGCTCGTGCAGGCGCAGCCCGAGGGCGCCGGGGTCGTCGAGGTCATCCGCCAGAACTTCCGCACCACGCCGGCGCTCGTCGAGTGGGCCAATCGCGTGTTCGACGACGTGTTCGGCGCCGACGCCGAGCCCGGCCGCCAGCCGCACTACGAGGAGGTCGAGCCCTACAGGCCGCCCGCCGCGGGCCCGCGCGTCGCCGTGCTGCTCGGTCGCGAGTACGCCGGGCGGGGCGCCGGGGGCGGCGCCGAGCAGGCGCGGCGCGACGAGGCGAGGGCCCTGGCCGCGCTGCTCGTCGCGATGCACGACGGCGACGCCGAACGCTGGCGCGTGCAGGACCGCGAAGCCGGGGCGCGGCAGGACGGCGGCGAGCGCACTCGCGTGCCCCGATGGTCCGACGTCGCTCTGCTCTTCAGGGCCACCACCGGTCTCGAGACGTACGAGCAGGCGCTCCGTGAGGCCGGTGTGCCGTACCGGGTCGAGGGCGGCAAGACCTACTTCACCCGGCGCGAGGTCGCCGACGCGCTGCTCTGCCTGCGTGCCGCCGACGACCCCGGCGACGGGCCCGCCCTGTACGGCGCGCTGCACTCGTCGTTCTTCGGCTTCAGCGACGACGAGCTCTTCCTCTTCTGGGCGGCGGGCGGTGTCTTCGACGTGTACGCCGCTCGCCAGCCCGAGGGTCACGAGGCCATCGTCACCGCCATGGCCACGCTGCGCGAGCTCCACCGTCGGAGCCGCGAGTACGAGCCGCACGAGCTCGTCGCCGAGCTCGTGCGGCACACCCACGGCGCCGAGTTCCTCGCCGCCACCGGTCTCGACGGCGGGCAGGCGATCGCCAACCTCGAGAAGCTCGCCGAGCAGGCGCGGGCGTTCACGCGCGCGGGCGGCGGCGGGCTCGGGGCGTTTCTCCCCTGGGCCGCCGAGGCCGGCGACTCGGGCGGCGAGCAGGAGTCGCAGGTCGACGACGAGGCCGATGTCGTCCACCTGTCGACGATCCACAAGGCGACGGGGCTCGAGTACCCGATCGTGGTGCTGGTAGGCGGGGCGCGGGCGGGCGGTAGCGGGGGCCGGGAGACGGTCAAGCCCATCGTCGACCGCGCCGGCCGTCGCCTGGCCGTGAAGTTCAAGGCCGAGTTGCCCGGCGGAGCCGCGTGCGACCTGGAGCCCGCCGAGTACACGGTGCTCAATGAGCGTGAAAAGGAGATGGCCGCGAGCGAGCTGCGCCGCCTCCTCTATGTCGCCGCGACGCGGGCGCGCGACCGCCTGGTCGTGAGCTGCTTCGGCAAGATGACGACGCAGAGCGGCGATCCGGCCGCCGGCGTCCTCCTCG
>DATHSP010000052.1:0-2954 GCA_035464075.1 Thermoleophilia bacterium
TGCGGCGTCGTCTGCCCCGGCCCGTCAGCCAAGGATGTGCTCTTCGATCAGCTCGTGCACGAGCTCGGCGATGCCGTCCCCGGTGGCCTCGACCATGCGAGCCTCGCTCTGCGCGAGGACCACGCTCTCGATCTCCTTCACGCGCGTGGGCGAGCCGCGCAGCCCGACCAGGTCGCGCTCGGCGCCGATGGTGGCGTGGTCCCACTGGACGACCTTCGCGCGGCAGACCGGTCGTCCGCCGCGGTCGAGCATGCAGACCTGCGCCTCGTCGGCCTCCGGGTCGAGGTAGGTGTCGTCGTAGCCGGGCAGCGCCTCGGCGGCGATGTCCTTGTAGACCATGGCGAGTTTGACGCTCGGCGGCCGCGGGTCGTTGGCTTCGGAGGTGACGGTCAGCAGTGCCGGGAGCGAGCTCTCGAGCGTCTCGAAGCCGCCTTCGACCGAGCGCGTGGCGACCACGTGAGTCTGAGTCACCTCGTCGATGCGGCTCACGCAGGTGATCTGCGGCACGCCCAGCTTCTCGGCCGTCTGCGGCCCGACCTGGGCGGTGTCGCCGTCGATCGCCTGCCGGCCGCAGAGCACGAGGTCGAAGGCGCCGGCCTTCTTCACCGCCTGCGCGAGCGCGTAGCTCGTCGCCAGGGTGTCGGCGCCGGCGAACGCCTTGTCGGTGAGCAGGATGACCTCGTCGGCCCCACGGAACAGCGACTCGCGCAACACGCCGACGGCGGCCGGCGGGCCCATGGTGATGACGGTGACGCGCCCGCTGTGGCGGTCCTTCAGCTTGAGCGCCTCTTCGAGCGCGTTGAGGTCCTCGGGGTTGAAGACCGTCGGCAGGGCGGCACGGTTGATGGTGCCGTCCTCCTTCATCGCCTCGCCGGTCACGTTGGCCGTGTCGGGGACCTGCTTGACGAGGACGACGAGGCGCAGGGGGCGGGACTCGCGGTTGTCAACGGGCGGGTTCACGAGGGCGAAACGCTACCAGATGGGCCGGGAGGCGGCAAAGGCCGGGCTGCGAGCGGATCCGACGCGTGGACCTCTGGCCGCTGCGCGCCGACGCGGGCCCGCCCACCCTGCTCGCCGGCGGCGATCTCACCCGAACCGGGTGAGGCGCGACCCTGTCCGCCGACCATAAGGTGCACCGTGAGGACGCGCAGCCGTGCGGTCAGCCCTGCCGGCGCCGCCGCTTCGCCTCCCGCAGGGGTGTGACGGCGTGCGCTGAGCAGAGCCGATGCGACGGCCAGGGAAGGGATCCGCCTCAGTCGTCTTCGAGCGCTGAGGCCTGAAAGGGGGAGCCATGGCTCGACACAGGATCATGCTCACGATCGTCGCTCTGGCGGTGCTCACCATCTGCATCGCGGCGGCCCCGGCCACGGCGCTCGGGGCGGGCTACACGGCGGAGAACCTCGAGTCGATCACCGTGGACGAGGATTCGTTCTGGAATCACGACTACGACAAGGGTACGTCTCTCGCGTACCCGGACCCCGCCGTCATCGGGCACAACGACTGGCCGGTGACGATCGTCTTCACGGGCAAAGCCACGGTGAGCAAGGTGCGGACCATCATCAAGTCGTGGCTGCCGTCGATCGGCTCGAACATGTACGCCCGGCTCAGCGACACCACCGGGGTCTGGGAGTGGCGCGGCGATGCCGGCCGCAAGCAGAGCACCTGGTACTGGTCCGGCTTCAGGCTGTTGGCGCGCACCCAGGTGCTCCACATCAGGCTGTACGCGCACAACGGCGACCGGAGCCACAACGTCACCTGGGGCGACTACGTGCTCTGCACGACGCACTTCGACAACAACGAGTACGGGCAGACGCCCGGCGTGCCGACGTGGTACGGCATGAGCGAGAACGCGGCCGGCATGGTCGACGACTGGTTCGCCGGCCGCGGCTACCGCGTCACTCGTGACAGCTACGACCTCGGCAACCTCGAGGGTGACGGCGTGACGGGGCGACCGGACATCGCCAGCGCCTCACACATCTGGCAGTGCGACGGGAAGGCCAGCTTGATCTACATCCCGTGAGGAGAGCGCGACTCGCCGGGGCTGCGTGTGCGCGGCCATAGGGCGGGGCAGTGCCAGTGCAGATGTGAGGCGGGGCGGCGTGAGCCGCCCCGCCTCCCCCTCCCGCGTGTCTGTGACGCGAGGAGTAGACTCGGCTCGGGGCCGGGGCCAAGGTGGAGGACGCACGTGTGTCGGGGGCCGTCGCAGGAGAACGCTGAGGCGCGATGCCGGCGAGTCGGTGGTCAGGCGTGATCACCTGCCCCGGCTGTGGTGCTGAGAACCCGGACGGCCACAGATTCTGCGGTCAGTGCGGGGCGGCGCTCGCCGCCCCGCCGCCGATCGCCGAGGAGCGCAAGGTCGTCACCACCCTGTTCTGCGACATCGTCGGCTTCACAGCCATGAGCGAGGTCGCCGACCCCGAGGACATCGACGCGCTCCTGCGCCGTTACGCCGAGGCGGCACGCCGCGTGATCCAGAGTCACGGCGGCACGGTCGAGAAGTTCATCGGCGATGCTGTCGTCGGCGTCTTCGGCGTGCCCGCCGTGCACGAGGACGACCCCGAGCGCGCGGTGCGAGCGGGTCTGCGCCTGATCGAGGCGCTCGACGGCCTGAGACGACCCGACGGCGCCGCCCTCGAGGTCCGCGTCGGCGTCAACACGGGTGAGGCCCTCGTCCGCCTCGACGTCGACCTGCATTCGGGTCGCGGCTTCCTCACCGGCGACGCCGTCAACGTGGCGGCGCGGCTGCAGGCGGCCGCGCCGCCCAACGGCGTCGCCGTCGGTGCCCTCACACACGAACTCACCATCAGCGCGATCGAGTACGAGAACCTGCTGCCCGTGGCGGCCAAGGGCAAGCGCGAGCCGGTCGTCGCGTATCGGGCGCTGCGGCCCTTCGCGCGCACGGGCTTGCGCACGACCGGGCAGACTGCAGCCCCGTTCCTCGGCCGCGCGGGGGA
>DATHSP010000053.1:0-2381 GCA_035464075.1 Thermoleophilia bacterium
CGGTCACCCGGAGGGTAGTGTCGCGTGGCGGCCGCCGCGCGCCCGTGAGCGAGGACAGGGATGAAGGTCAGAGCGTCAGTCAAGCCGATGTGCGAGAAGTGCAAGATCATCCGCCGGCACGGTACCGTGCAGGTGATCTGCTCTAACCCTCGACATCGCCAGAGGCAGGGGTAGGGTCCAGATGGCACGAATCGCGGGCGTCAACATCCCGCCGCAGAAGCGGGTCGAGATCGGTCTCACCTACATCTACGGCGTGGGCCGCTCCACGTCCAACAAGATCCTGACCGGCGTCGGCATCGACCCCGACACCAAGGTCCGCGACCTCACCGAAGACGAGGTCGTCCGCCTGCGCGACGCCATCGACCGTCAAGTCATGGTCGAGGGCGACCTGCGCCGCGAGCGCTCGCAGAACGTCAAGCGCCTCATGGACATCGGCTGCTACCGGGGCATCCGCCACCGTCGCGGCATGCCGGTCGACGGGCAGCGCACGCGTACCAACGCCCGCACCCGCAAGGGTCCCAAGCGCACCGTCGGCAAGAAGAAGAAGTGAGCCCGCTCCCCACGGAGCGACGTCGTCAGGAGTAGTGCAGAGTGGCCAAGCCTCAGAGAGCGAAAGGGCGCACACGGCGCCGGGTCCGCAAGAACATCGCCATCGGTCAGGCGCACATCAAGACCTCCTTCAACAACACGCTGGTGACGTTGACCGACCAGGAGGGCAACGTCATCGCCTGGGAGAGCGCCGGGTCGGTCGGGTTCAAGGGATCGCGCAAGAGCACCCCGTTCGCCGCCCAGGTGACGGCCGAGTCGTGCGCCAAGAAGGGCATGGAGCACGGCCTCCAGAAGGTCGAGGTCTTCGTCCGCGGGCCGGGCTCCGGTCGCGAGACCGCCGTGCGCTCGCTCCAGGCGGCGGGCCTCGAGATCCTCGGCGTCAAGGACGTGACGCCGGTGCCCCACAACGGTTGCCGTCCGCGCAAGCGGCGTCGCGTCTAAAGAGGTCCCGCAGTGGCGAGAGACACAGCACCCCAGTGCAAGCAGTGCCGCCGGGAGAGCGAGAAGCTCTTCCTCAAGGGCGAGCGCTGCCTGAGCGACAAGTGCGCCGTCGAGCGGCGCTCCTACCCGCCGGGCGAGCACGGCCGCGGCCGCATCAAGCAGTCCGAGTACCTCCTGCAGCTGCGCGAGAAGCAGAAGGCGCGGCGCTACTACCAGGTGCTCGAGAAGCAGTTCCACCAGTACTACGTCGAGGCCAGCCGGCGGCAGGGCATCACCGGTGAGAACCTGCTGCGGCTCCTCGAGACGAGGCTGGACAACGTCGTGTACCGCCTCGGGTTCGGCGCCTCGCGGCGCCAGGCCCGCCAGCTCGTGCGCCACGCGCACTTCCTGGTCAACGGGCGCAAGGTCGACATCCCGTCCTATCAGGTCAGACCAGACGACGTGATCTCGGTCAAGCCCTCCAGCAAGGCTGTCGAGACGGTGCGCGCCGCCACCGACCTCACCTCCGCGGTGGCGCCGTGGCTGCTCGCCGACCACGACAACCTGACCGGCAAGATCCTGCGTCTGCCCGAGCGTGACGACATCGACACGCCGGTGCAGGAGCAGCTCATCATCGAGCTTTACTCGAAGTAACCGCTGTCGCGGCACCCCAGCGGCGAAGACCTGACAGGGAGGCAAGGTGCTCCACTTCCAGATGCCGAACATCACGCGCGAACAACTGGCCACCAACAGGGTGCGCTTCGAGGTCGAACCGCTCGACCGCGGGTTCGGGCACACGTTCGGCAACGCGCTGCGCCGCGTCCTCCTCTCGTCGCTCGAGGGAGCCGCCGTCAGCTCTGTAAAGATCGAGGGCGTCGCCCACGAGTTCACCACGGTCCCGGGGGTCAAGGAGGACATCACCGATGTCATCCTCAACCTCAAGGAGATCGTCTGCCGCCTGCACGGCGAGATCGACGAGGTGCAGGTCCGGCTGGTCAAGGACAAGCCGGGCAAGGTGGTCGCGGCCGACATCGACATGCCGGCCGAGCTCGAGATCCTCAACCCCGACCACCACATCGCGACCCTCGCCGACGGCGGGCTGCTCGAGATGACGCTGACCATCCGCCGCGGCACCGGGTACGTGCCGGCCGACGGCAACAAGACCCCCGATATGGCGATCGGCGACATCCCGATCGACTCGATCTTCAGCCCCATCAAGCGCGTGTCGTACCACGTCGACAGCGCCCGCGTGGGCCAGCGCACCGACTACGACAAGCTCATCCTCGAGGTCACGACCAACGGGTCGCTGTCGCCCGACGAGGCGGTGCGCGAGGCGGCCGAGATGCTCGTCGACCGGCTGTCGATCTTCGCCGATCCCGAGCGCGCCCGACCGAGCGAAGAGTTCGCCATCG
>DATHSP010000054.1:0-12124 GCA_035464075.1 Thermoleophilia bacterium
ACCTTGCAGCAGTCGTCAGGCAGGCTTGACGTCGCTCGCCTGCGGCCCCTTCTGGCCCTCGGTCACCTCGAACTCGACCTCCTGGCCGTCAGCGAGGCTCTGGACGCCGGCCGCGAGACCGGTGACGTGCACGAACACGTCCTTGCCCTCTTCCTGCTCGATGAAGCCGTAGCCCTTCTCCGTGCTGAACCACTTCACTTTGCCTTTCGCCACGCCTACTCCCTTGTTCGTGAGCGTGCTGTCGGCGAGTGAAGCCAGGGCGCGCGCTCGTCTTCCTTGGGCCCGCGGCGGCGGTGGCGCGACGCCGCGGACCCTGCAGTTGTACCCGGTTCTCGGCCGTTCGGACAACCGGGGTGACTGTTGCCCGCGCCGGGCGGGCGTCGTATCGTGCCGGTGATGCGTCCCATCTGCTTCTCCAGCGACTACGGCTACGCCGACGATTTCGCCGGCACCTGCCGCGCCGTGATCGCACGCGTCGCGCCCGAGGTGCGGGTGATCGACGTCACCCACGGGCTGCCGCAGCGCGACGTGCTGGCCGGTGCTCTGGTCCTGCGCAACACGCTGCCCTACATGCCCGAACAGGCTGTGATCCTCGTCGTGGTCGACCCCGGGGTCGGCGGTCCACGCCGGCCCGCCGGCCTGCGCAGCGGCGCCGACCGCCTCTTCGTCGGCCCCGACAACGGGCTGCTCACGCTGGCGGCCGACGCCGACGGCGGCGTGGCCGAGGCCCACATCCTCACCAACGAGAGCCTCTGGCTGAGCCCGCTCTCGGCCACCTTCCACGGTCGCGACATCTTCGCCCCGGTCGCGGCCCGGCTGGCGGCCGGCCTCGCGCTCGACCAGGTCGGGGTCGAGATCGACCCCGCCGGCCTCGTGCGTCTCGACGTGCCCGAGCCCCGACGCCTGGCGAGCGGGCTGGCGGCCACGGCGGTGCTCGTCGACCGCTTCGGCAACGTCGCCCTCAACCTGCGCGCCGACGAGCTCGCCGCCGCCGAGATCGGCGATGAGCTCGAGCTGGACTGCGCCGGGGAGCGCTACCACGCCCGCGTCGTGCGCACCTTCGGCGCCGTCCGGGCGAGCGACATCCTCGTGCTCGTCGACAGCTACGGTATGGTGTCGGTCGCCGTCAACGGCGGCTCCGCCGCCGAGGTGCTCTCGCTCGAGCCGGGCGACCGCGTCGTCCTGCGCCGCCAGACGTGAGCCGCGCGGGCGCCGCGACGGACGGCGTGTCGCCGGCCGGCCCGGCCCCCGCCACGGCGCCGACCGGCCCGCCGGGGCTCCGTGTTGCAGCCCTCCGGCGATTCCGCTAGACTACCCGCTCGCGTGCCCGGGCTCGGGCACGCCGTCTGCAACGGCCAGAAGTGAGCGCATGAAGACCTACGTCGCGAAGCCATCCACCATCGAGAAGAAGTGGTACGTGGTCGACGCCAGCGGCAAGACCCTCGGCCGCTTGGCCACGGTCATCGCCGACGTCCTGCGCGGCAAGCGCAAACCGACCTACACCCCGCACATCGACACCGGCGACTTCGTCGTTGTCGTCAACGCCGACAAGGTCGTCGTCACCGGCGACAAGGCGGCGCAGAAGATGTACTACCGGCACTCCGGCTACCCTGGAGGGATCAAGTCGGAGTCCTACCAGCATCTCATGGCGCGGCGGCCCGAGGAGATCCTGCGCCGCGCCGTCCGCGGCATGCTGCCGCACAACCGCCTGGGCAGGGCGCAGATCCGCAAGCTCAAGATCTACGCCGGGCCCGATCATCCGCATGAGGCGCAGCGGCCCGACGTGCTCGAGATCAAGGAGTAAGGCGTGGCAGAGGCAGTGACCTATCGCGCGACCGGCAAGCGCAAGACCAGCGTGGCCCGCGTCGTCCTCACCCCGGGGGTGGGCAGGGCGCTCGTCAACGGCCGCGAGATCGATGAGTACTTCGGTCGCGAGGTCCTCAAGACCATCGCGCTCATGCCGCTCGAGACGACCCACACGGCCAGCCGCTTCGACATCTCCGCCAACGTGTACGGTGGCGGCATCGCCGGCCAGGCCGGCGCCGTGCGTCACGGCATCGCGCGGGCCCTCTGCGAGGCCGACGAGAGCCTGCGCACGCCGCTCAAGCGGGCCGGCTTCCTCACCCGCGACGCGCGCCAGGTCGAGCGCAAGAAGGCGGGCTTCCACAAGGCGCGCAAGAAGCCGCAGTTCAGCAAGCGCTGACGCGTCGCGACACGGAGCACTTCCCGAAGGGCCGCCGAGAGGCGGCCCTTCGTGTCTCGGCCGTCGACTCGCGGCGTGCCGCGGCCCGAGCGGGTGGCGCGCCGTTTGCCCTCGGGTCACGCGGGTCGTAGCATCTCCGGGGTCTCAGGCACGGACGGGAGGACGATGGGCGTCTACTTCGGCACCGACGGCATACGGGGAGTGGCCGGCGAGCTGCTGACGGCGGAGTTCGCCGTGCAGGTCGGCCGCGCCGCGGCCGTGGTCGAGGCCCGTCGTCGCGGGCGGCCGCCGGTGTTCATCGTCGGCCGCGACACGCGGCTCTCCGGCCCCATGCTCGAGGCCGGCCTCGTCGCCGGCCTCACCAGCGGTGGGGCCTGTGTCGAGGTCGCCGGGGTGATCCCGACGCCGGGGCTCGCCGCGCTCGTCCGCGAGCGCGGCGCCGACGCCGGCGTCGTGATCAGCGCCTCTCACAACCCGTACGGGGACAACGGCATCAAGTTCTTCTCTGCGGCCGGTCTCAAGCTCAGCGACGACGAAGAAGCCGAGATCGAGGCCCATATCGAACACCACGACCTGCGCTCGCTGGCCGGCGACCGCTTCGGTTCGGCGGCGCCGCTCGAGGGTGCGGTCGTGGCGTACATCGCCGGGCTCGGCCGCCGTCTCGCGCCCGACCTGACGGGCCTGCGCGTCGCGCTCGACTGTGCGCACGGCGCGATGTACCAGGCGGCGCCGCTCGCCCTCGAGGCCTCGGGTGCGGAGGTCGCCGTCCTCTGTGCCGAGCCCGACGGCGTCAACATCAACGACGGCTGCGGCTCGACCCACATCGACGCCCTGCAGGAGTTCGTGCGCGCCGACGGCTTCGACATCGGCTTCGCCTTCGACGGCGACGGCGACCGCGTGCTCGCCGTCGACGCCGCCGGCGAGCTCGTCGACGGCGACTTCCTCATCGCGATCCTCGCCACCCACCTGCGCGACAAGGGCCTGCTGCGCGGCGACACCGTGGTCACCACGGTGATGACCAACCTCGGGTTCCACCACGCCATGCGTCGCGAGGGCATCGAGGTGCTGACGACGGCGGTCGGCGACCGCTACGTGGTCGCCGAGATGCTGAGGGGCGACTACGTGCTCGGCGGCGAGCAGTCGGGTCACATCATCAACCGCGACGTCTCGACCACGGGGGACGGTCTCGCGACGGCGCTGCTTCTGCTGCAGGCGCTGCGCGAGCGCGGCCAGACGCTGGCCGAGGCGGCGACCGTCATGCGGCGCCTGCCGCAGAAGCTCGTCAACGTGCGCGTCCGCGACCTCGAGGCGCTCGCCGGCGCGGCCGCCGTGTGGCGGGCGGTCGATGAGGAGATCGCGCGTCTCGGCGACGGCGGCCGTGTCCTCGTGCGCCCCTCCGGCACCGAGCCGCTCGTGCGCGTCATGGCCGAGGCGCCGACGGCCGAGGAGTGCGACGGCGTCTGCGCGCGCATCGTCGACGTCGTGCGCGCGCAGCTCGGCGACTCACCCGGCTGACCGGCGCCCGCCCGCCGGCGTCAGCCGGCCGGCGGCCACCGCCGGGGCCTGCCGCCCGGCGCCGCGGTCCACCCCGCGGCGGCGGGGCGATACAATAGCCCCCACATACCAGACCGGCGGCGCGGACACCCGTCAGCTACCCGAGCGCCTGGCCCGCGTGCGAGAGCCCTCGCCGGGAGGCGCGCACCCCAAGGTGCGCCCCCGAGGATCGAGGGCCGCTCGTGCGGGTGACGAGGTGGAGGTTCATCGAAAGACTCGGCGGATGCCTCCCGGCCCGGCACGGTCGTGATCGAGCCGACAAAACCCGCCGGCGACGGCGGAACAAAGCGGCTCGAGGGTGCCGTCCGCAGCCTGCCCGTCTGCCCCTGACCAGCGAAGGGAGCACGCATGTGCGGCATCGTGGGCTACGTCGGGCGACGCCCCGGCAAACCGATCATCCTCGACGGCCTCAGACGCCTGGAGTACCGCGGCTACGACTCGGCCGGTCTCACCCTGCTCGAAGCGGACGGTCTCGAGACCGTCCGCGCGGTCGGCAACCTCGACGCGCTCTTCGCCGCGGTGGGGGACGGCGCCTCGCCGGCCACGGTCGGCCTCGGGCACACGCGCTGGGCGACCCACGGCAGCGTCTGCGAGGAGAACGCCCACCCGCACGCCGACTGCACGGGCCGCATCTCCGTCGTCCTCAACGGCATCATCGAGAACTACAAGGAGCTCCGCGCGGCGCTCACGGCGCGCGGCCACCGGCTCACCTCGGAGACCGACGCCGAGGTCGTCGTCCACCTGGTCGAGGAGCACGCCGGCGAGGGGCTCGCCGCGGCGGTGCGGGCCGCGATCCCGCGGCTCGAGGGTCACTTCGCCTTCTGCGCCGTGTCGGCCGACGAGCCCGACCTCGTGGTCGGCACGCGTCGTGAGGCGCCGCTCGTCGTCGGCGTCGGCGAGGACGAGATGTTCTTCGCCTCGGCGATCCCCGCCTTCCTCTCGCACACGCGCGAGGTGATCGTGCTCGAGGACGGCGACGTCGTCACGCTCCGCGCCTCCGGCGCGGAGTGCACCGACGTCGCCGGCGTCCCCGTCGAGCGCGCGGCGAGCGTCGTCCCCTGGGACCAGGACGCGGCCGAGAAGGCCGGCTACGACACCTTCATGCTGAAGGAGATCAACGAGCAGCCGGCCGCGCTGCGCGACACCCTGGCCGGGCGCCTCTCCGAGGCCGGCGACGTGGACCTCGCCGAGACCGGGATGGGCGACGAGATGCTGCGCCGCCTGCGGCGCATCTTCATCGTCGCCTGCGGCACCTCGTATCACGCCGGCCTGATCGTCTCCTACGCGATCGAGCAGCTCGCCCGCGTGCCGGTACAGATCGACGTCGCCAGCGAGTTCCGCTACCGCGAGCCCGTCTTCGACCCCGACACGCTGGTCATCGGCATCACCCAGTCGGGCGAGACCGCCGACACGCTGGCGGCGATGCGGCTCGCGCGCGCGGCCGGCTCGCCGGTCCTCGCCCTCTGCAACATCATGGGCAGCCAGGCGACGCGCGAGGCCGACCACGTGCTCTTCACGCGCGCCGGGCTCGAGATCGGGGTGGCGGCGACCAAGACGCACACCGCCCAGGTCGCCGCCCTTCTCCTCCTCGCCCTGCGTCTCGCCTGGGCCCGCGGCGTGCAGCCCGAGGCCGAGTTGCGTCGCCTCGGGCACGAGCTGCGCGCCGTCCCCGAGAAGCTCGAGGAGCTCCTCGCCCGGCCGAGCGCCGTCGAGGAGATCGCCGCCCGGTACCGCGACGAGCGCTTCTTCCTCTACCTCGGCCGCGGCATGGGGTTCGCCGTCTGCCTCGAGGGCGCCCTCAAGCTCAAGGAGATCAGCTACATCCCGACCGAGGCCTACGCCGCCGGTGAGATGAAGCACGGGCCCATCGCCCTGCTCGACAAGGAGTCGCCGGTCGTCGTCGTCGCCGACGACAGCCCCGTCTTCCCGAAGCTCGTCAGCAACGTCGAGGAGGTGCGCGCCCGCGGCGCCGACGTGATCGCCGTGGCGACCGACGGCAACGAGACCATCCGCGAGCTCTCGCGCGACGTGCTCTGGGTGCCGCGCACCGACCACCACCTGGCGCCGATCCTCACCGTGGTCCCGCTGCAGCTGCTCGCCTACCACATCGCCACGCTCAAGGGCTTCAACGTCGACCAGCCGCGCAACCTCGCCAAGACGGTGACCGTCGAGTGAGGTGGCCGCGGGCAGGATGGCGGACGGTCGGCCGACGGGGAGCGTCGCGGCAGAGGGCGGCGAGGGCGTCCTTCGCGGGCGCGCGCTCGTGAGCCCGGGCGTGCCCGAGATCCCGGCCGCCGGGCGGCTCTTCGGCCTGGGCATCGACGTCATCGCCGCGGAGCGGATCGGCCGGCTGCTCGAGCGGCAGCCGGCAGCCTTCGAGCGGCTCTTCAGCCCGCAGGAGCGCGCCTACTGCGACGGCTTCGCCGCGCCGTACCCGCACTATGCCGCGCGCTTCGCCGCCAAGGAGGCGGTGGGCAAGGCGCTGGGAATCGGTATCATCGGCTTCGTGTGGCGCGACATCGAGGTCCTCTCGGGCGGCAAGCCGCTGGTCGCGCTCCACGGCGGCGTCGCCGACGTCGCCCGGCGTCTCGGCGTCACGCGCGTCGAGCTGTCGCTGAGTCACACCGCCGGCATGGCCTACGCCGTGGCCGCCGCGCTGAAGGAGGACGCTGATGTATGAGTCCCTGCTGCTGCCCCTCTACACCGCCGACGCGATGCAGCAGATCGACCTCGCGGCGATCCAGGGCGTCGGCATCCCCGGCTCCCACCTGATGGAGCGCGCCGGGGCCGCCGTGGCCGCCGAGATCCTCGAGCGCTACGAGCCCGAGGAGGCGGTCGTCTTCTGCGGCAAGGGCAACAACGGCGGCGACGGGTTCGTCGTCGCGCGCGAGCTCTTCGACGCCGGCGTCGAGGTGACCGTGGTGACGCTGGCGGCGCCCGAAGAGTACGAGGGCGACGCTCGCCTGAACCTCGAGATCCTCCAGCGGCTGGGGATCGACCCGCGGGTCGGGTTCACCGCCGGGGGCGAGGCCGAGCCGGGTGTCGTGACGGTCACCGAGATGGCCGACGTCGTCGTCGACGCCATCTTCGGGACCGGCTTCACCGGCGCGGCCAAGGGCGCCGCGGCGGCCGCCATCGAGCTGATCAACGAGACCTCGGCCGAGGTCGTGAGCGTCGACATCGCCAGCGGCGTCGGCGCCAACGCCGGCGCCGTGCACGGCCCGGCCGTGGCCGCCGATCTCACCGTCGCCCTCCACGCCGCCAAGGTGGGTCACTTCGTGACCCCGGGCGGCGCCCGCTCGGGCGAGGTCGTCGTCGTGCCGATCGGCATCCCGACGCTCTGCGAGCGCGAGGCCGACGTGTGGCTCCTGACATCGACGGGCCTGCAGCCGCTGCTCGTCGAGAAAGGGTCGCTCGACCACAAGCGCTCGGTCGGCACAGTGCTCGTGGTCGGCGGCGCGGCCGGCATGACCGGCGCCGCCCACATGGCGGCCATGGCCGCCCTTCGCGGCGGCGCCGGCCTCGTGCACTGCACGGCGCCCGACGGCGCCGAGCAGGTCAAGCCGTACCCCGAGGTCATCACCGTGCGCGTGCCCGGCGAGGCCGGCGCCTACACGACGGCGAGCCGGGCGGCGGTCGCCGACGAGGTGGCCGCCTTCGGCGCCGTCGCCCTCGGGCCCGGCCTGGGGCGGGGCGACGAGACCCAGCTCCTGGTGCGCGAGCTGCTCGCCGCCGACACGCCGCTGCTCATCGACGCCGACGGCCTCTACGCCCTCGGCGGCCGCCCCGAGCTGCTCGCCGGGCGCGCGGCCCCGACGGTGCTGACGCCGCACGAGGGCGAGCTCGGCCGTCTGCTCGAGCGGCCGGCGGCCGAGATCGCCGCGCACCGCCTCGACAACGCCCGCGCCGCCGCGCAGCGCGCGAACGCGACCGTCGTCCTCAAGGGCGAGGCGACGATCGTCGCCGACCCGTCGGGCGTCGCCTCCATCGTGCCGACCGGCAACCCCGGCCTCGCCACCCCGGGCACCGGCGACGTGTTGAGCGGCGCCATCGCCGCCCAGCTCGCCAAGGGCCTCGGCGCGACCGACGCCGCCTGCCTCGGCGCCTATCTGCACGGTCTGGCCGCCGACCTCGCGGCCGAGCTCGAAGTGGGTACAGAAGGCATGGTGGCCGGCGACGTGCTCCGCTATCTGCCCGTGGCCATCGAGCGCCTCAAGACCGACGACGATGACGACGAGGACGAGGAGGACCAGCATCATGGCTAAGCGCGACCCGGAGCCGAGCGACGAGCCGCTCGTCCGCGACATCATGCAGACCGAGGTCGTCACGATCTGCCCCGAGGCGACGGTCAAGGAGTTCGCCGAGCTCCTGCGACGCAAGAAGGTCGGCGGCGCGCCCGTGGTCGACGCCGAGAACACCCTGCTCGGCATCGCCACCGACGGCGACCTGATGGCGCTCGACGCCGAGCTCCACTTCCCGCACTACATCCAGTTCCTCGACAGCCTGATCTACATCCAGAGCCAGAAGAAGTTCGAGGAGCGCCTGCGCAAGGCGGCGGCGGCGACCGTCGAGGATGTGATGACGCGGGACGTCTTCACGGTCAAGCCCGACGACCTCGCGCGCAAGGCGGCGACGCTCATGTCCGACCACGGCATCGGGCGTATCCCGGTCGAGGTCGACGGCAAGGTGGTGGGGATCGTGACGCGGCACGACGTGCTGCGCCTCCTGGACCTCTGATGCTCGAGGGCCGCGCGCGGGCGGTCGCCGAGGTCGACCTCGCGGCGATCCGCCACAACGTCCGCCGGCTGAGCCGCGGCCTGCCGCCGGGCGGCGGGCACTGCGCCGTGGTCAAGGCCTTCGGCTACGGCCACGGGGCGGTGCCGGCGGCCCGGGCGGCGCTCGCCGCCGGCTCGTCCTGGCTCGGCGTGGCGACCGCCACGGAGGCGGAGGAGCTGCGCGCGGCCGGCCTCGAGGCGCCGATCATGATCT
Organism: Thermoleophilia bacterium; assembly: GCA_035464075.1. GTDB lineage: Bacteria > Actinomycetota > Thermoleophilia > UBA2241 > UBA2241 > UBA2241. The sequence continues at coordinate 8,747 of DATHSP010000054.1, forward strand.
TCGGCCCGATGACGGGCGCCGAGCTCGGGCGGGCCGTGGCGGCCGGCGCCGACGTCGTCGTCTGGTCGGCGCCGTTCCTCGAGGAGGCGCGCCGCCTCGGCGCCCGCATCCACGTCAAGTTCGACTCGGGCATGGGGCGCCTCGGCGTCACCGAGGCCGAGGCGCGCGAGCTCTGCGCCGTGGCGGCCGCCGGCCCGTCGCGGCTGGTCGGGTTGATGAGCCACTTCGCCACCGCAGACGAGGCCGACACGACGTTCTTCGAGTACCAGCTGGGGCGCTTCACGGCGCTCGCCGGCGAGCTGAAGCGCCTCTACCCGGACCTCCTGCGCCACACGGCCAACAGCGCCGCTACGCTGCGCAGCCCGGCCGCGCACTTCGACGTCGTGCGCACCGGCATCGCGCTCTACGGTCTCGCACCCTCGAACGACGACCCGTTCAAGGACGACTTGCGGCCGGCGATGCGGCTGACCTCGTACATCGCCGCCGTGCGGCACGTCGAGCCGGGCGACTCGGTCGGCTACGGCCGGCGCTTCATCGCCGAGGCGCCGGCGCGCATCGGCATCGTGCCGATCGGCTACGCCGACGGCGTCGCCCGGGCGCTCACCAACCGCGGTGACGTGCTCGTCGCCGGCCGGCGCTGCCGCATCACCGGCACGATCAGCATGGACCAGCTCACCGTACGTCTGCCAGAGGACTGGGGCGCGCCGGGCGACGAGGTCGTCTTCTTCGGCGCGGCACGGACGGGATCGAGTGGCGGCGCAGTGACGGGGTCGGGCGGCGGCGCGCCGGCGGGAGCGCGCAGCACGCAGCCGCGGCGGGGCGGCGGCGAGCGCATCTTGTGCGAGGAGGTGGCCCAGCTCCTCGGCACCATCAACTACGAGATCGTCTGCGACGTGGGCGCGCGCGTCGAGCGCCGCTACCTGCACGAGTCGGATGCCGGCGACGACGGCGCGGCCGGAGCGGACGCGACGATGGAGGCCGGGACTGACTGAGGCGCACGACCGGGGAGAGTCCGCACGGGCGCCGGGGCCGGCGCCCGCGGAGGTGCGTGCGGCCCTCGCCGCCTCTCTCGAGGCCGGCGAGCGGGCGTGGGTCGTCGGCGGCGCCGTGCGCGACCGCCTGCTAGGTCGCGAGGTGCGCGACTTCGACGTGGCCGTGGACGGCGCCGCCGAGGCGGTGGGCCGCAGGCTCGCCGAACGCCTCGGCGGCGCCGTCTTCACCTACTCCGAGCGCTTCGCCGCCGTGCGCGTGGTGGCCGGCGGCGTGCACGTCGACCTCGCGCCGCTGCGCGCAGGGCCGGGGACAGGGCCGTCCGCGTCGGCACGAGGGGTAGGCCAAGCGGAGCTGCCGGCGGCGGCTCCGGGACCCGACGACCGTCTCGCCGCCGACCTCGCCGGGCGCGACTTCACCGTCGACGCGATGGCCGAGCCGGCCGGGGGCGGCGAGGTCGTCGACCCGCTCGGCGGCCGCGACGATCTCGCCGCCGGCCGCCTCCGTCTCTGCGCCCCAGGCGCCCTCGACGACGACGCGCTGCGCGTGCTGCGCCTCGCGCGCCTCGAGCTCGAGCTGGGGCTCGTGCCGGACGAGGAGGCGCTCGCCGCCGCCCGCCGCGCCGTGCCGCGGCTGGCGGCGGTCAGCGGCGAGCGCCTGCGCGACGAGCTCACGGCGACGCTCGGCCTGCCGCGGCCTTCCGGCGCCCTCCGCCGCCTCGCCGACCTCGGTGCCCTCGCCGTCGTCCTGCCCGAGCTCGACGGCGTCCGCGGGGTGACCCAGAACCCCTACCACCACCACGACGTCTTCGACCACACGCTCGAGGGGCTCGACTACGTGCACGGCGTCGTCGCACAGCTCGGCGGGGCGCGCTTCCTCGCGACGCCCGAGGAGGTCGGCCTCCCCGGCGCCGGGCCTCTGGCGCCGGTCGCTTGGGCTCTCCTGCTCCACGACGTCGGCAAGCCGATCGTGAAGCGCGAGGAGGATGGCCGCATCATGTTCTGGCACCACGACGAGGTCGGCCGCGGCATGACGCTCGTGGTCGCCGACCGCCTGCGCATGAGCCGCCGCTTCGCCCACTTCCTCGGGCTCCTGGTCCGGCAGCACCTGCGCCTCGGGTTCCTGGTCCGCGAGCAGCCGCTCACGCGACGGGCGCTCGCCCGCTACCGCCGCGACGTGAGCCCGTACGTCTTCGAGTCGGTCGTCGTCTCGCTCTGCGACCGTCTCGCGACCCGCGGCGACAAGACCTCGCTCAAGTCCATCGCCCGCCACTACCGGCTGGCGCGCGACGTGTGGTCGGGGGTGACGAAGGCGCCGGTGCCGCGGCTCCTGAGCGGGGACGACGTGATCGAGCTGCTCGGTCTCGAGCCGGGACCGGCCGTCGGGCAGGCGCTGGACGCCCTCGAGGAGGAGGTCGAGGCGGGTGAGGTCACCGACGTCGACGGGGCGCGGTCGTTCCTCACGGCGTGGTGGTCGGCGCGGGACGCGGAGGCCGGTGCGGAAGACGGCGGGGCGTCCGCAGGCCCAGAGGTGACCTAGTGCCAGAGCTCCCCGAGGTGGAGACCGTCCGGCGGCGTCTGCTGACCTGCCTGCCCGGCCTCGTGGTGCGCGACGTGCGGGTCGCCGACCCCTCCGTCTGCGACCTCCCCGAGGGCGAGCTGCGGGCGACGATCGCCGGCCGCCGGGTCCTCGGCCTGCGCCGGCGCGGCAAGTACCTGCTCGTCGACCTGGGCGCCCTTGAAGGGTCGCCCGGCCGCCTCGTCATCATCCACCTCCGCATGACCGGCCAGCTGCTCTTCAGGCCCGAGCCCGGGGCGCCGCGGTCGCGCTTCGTGATCACCCTCGAGCCGGCGACCGAGCTCCACTTCGCCGACGTGCGGCGCTTCGGCCGCATCTGGTCGCTCGATCCGGCCGACGAGGCGGCGTTCTTCGCCGCCATGGGCCCGGAGCCCTTCTCGGAGGAGTTCAGCATCGCTTACCTGCGGGCGGCCCTCGCCGGGCGACGGGCGCCGCTGAAGGCCTTCCTGCTCGACCAGCGGCGCATCGCCGGCGTGGGCAACATCTACGCCGACGAGGCCCTCTTCCGCGCCCGCCTGCACCCGCTGCGCGCGGCGGGGAGCGTCGGGCCGCGTGAGGCGCGGCGCCTGCACGCGGCCCTGCTCGAGACCCTGCAGGCCGGCATCGATCACGAGGGCTCGTCGATCGAGAGCTTCATCGACCCGGCCGGCGAGCGCGGCAGCTTCCAGGAGATCCTCAACGTCTACCAGCGGACGGCCGAGCCCTGCCGGGTCTGCGCAACGCCGGTCGAGCGGCTGGTCGTCGGCGGGCGCGGGACGCACTACTGCCCCCGCTGCCAGCCGCGCCGCGGCGGCATCGCGCCGACGGCGC
>DATHSP010000055.1:0-1644 GCA_035464075.1 Thermoleophilia bacterium
GGCGGCGTCGCTCACGATGACGTTCCAGCGGTACTCGCCCATCGCGAAGGTGTCCGGGATCGTCCAGGGGCCACGGAAGAAGTACATGTCGGGCGGCATCGCCGCGTCCGCGGGCGGGAAGAACATGTCGATCTCGGTGACCCCGTCGATCACGACCTTGGCGGTCAGCCCACGTTCGGCGATCGCCTCGTGGCGGAGCTCCTCGCCCGTGGCGGCGTCGACGACCACCGTGCGGAAGATGACCCACTCGCCGGGGTAGAACACCGAGTTGATCACGCAGACGGCGCCCATGGCGCCCTGGGCGCCGCGGACCATGTCGGCCTTGACGAAGTACGTCGGCTGTTGGGCCGACGCGAACCCGACGGCGAGCGTGGCGAGAACCAGCAGGGCAAGGCGTGCCATGGGATCGACCTCCTCTGAGTTTGGGGGACATTTGTCCCGGAAGGGGGGCATGGTAGCACAGGACACGATCCCGCGGGGCCATGTTTTCCATGTGACCGGAATCGTATGCACGTGCGCACGGCCGACGTGCCGGCCTCGCCGACGCGCGCAGCCCCCCGGCGAACGCTTCGTTCAGCCGTCCGCCGCCGCCTCGCCCGGCACGTAGTCCGGCGACTGGTGCCGGAAGTAGGTGTCGTACAGCTCGGCGTAGTGGCCGCCCTGCGCGAGCAGCTCGTCGTGGCTCCCCTGCTCGATGACCTCGCCCTGGCGCAGCACCAGGATGCGGTCGACGGCGCGGATGGTCGACAGCCGGTGCGCGATGACGATCGCGGTGCGGCCCTGCAGCACCACGTCGAGGCCCTCCTGGATCTGCGCCTCGGTCAGCGGGTCGACGCTGGCGGTCGCCTCGTCGAGGATGAGGATGGCCGGGTCCTGCAGCAGCACCCGCGCGAGCGCCACCAGCTGCCGCTGGCCCATCGAGATGCCGCGACCGCCCTCGCCGACGTCGGTGTCGAGCCCCTGCGGCAAGGCGTCGAGCCAGTCGCCACCGCCCACCTGGGCGCAGACGGCGGCGACCGCGGCGTCGTCCGCGTCGGGGCTGCCGTAGCGCACGTTGTCGCGCACGGTGCCGCGGAAGAGGAAGGGCGTCTGCTGCACGATGCCGAGCGCTCGGCGGTAGTCGGCGAGGTCGAGCGTGCGCAGGTCGCGGCCGTCGACGAGCAGCAGCCCGCCCTGGAACTCGTAGAAGCGGGCGATCAGCTTGCCGAGGCTCGACTTGCCGGCCCCCGTGTGGCCGACCAGCGCGACCGTCTCGCCCGCCGCGATCGTCAGCGAGAAGCCCCGCAGCACCGTCTCCTGCTCCGTGTAGCGGAAGTCGACGCGGCGGAACTCGATCTCGCCGCGCAGCCGGCCGGCGGGCTCGGACGCCCGCTGCCGCACGCGCGGCTCGGCGTCGATCAGCGCGAACACCCGCTCGCTCGCCGACAGGCCGAGCTGGAACTGGCTCCAGAACGACGAGATGCTGGTGAGCGGGAACCAGAACAGCGCGACGGCCTCGACGAACAGGAACCACTGGCCGGGCGTGGCGATGCCCGCGAGCACGCTGCTGCCGCCGAAGTACACGACCGCCGCGGTGCCGATCCCGGCGACGGTGCCGAGCACGGGGAAGATCGACGAGAACACCAGGCCCTGCCGCAGGTTGAG
>DATHSP010000056.1:0-3040 GCA_035464075.1 Thermoleophilia bacterium
CCCCCCCCCCCCCCCCCCGCCCGAGTCCGCCGCCCTCCGCTCCCGCCCGCCGCCGCGCCGCCTGCCGCGAAGGCCGTTGCCACGCTCGCCCCGGTCTGAGACCATTGCCGGCGGATCAGTCCAGCGCCGCCGCGGGCCCGCCCGCGGCGCCCGACCGAGGCCGATGAGATAGACCCGAGCGAGTTCCATGCCCCTGAGGCGGGCCGCGTCGTCACCGGGCCCGAAGGCTACGCGGCCTTCGTCCCGGCACCCCTGCCGCCGCGTCTGCGCTTCTCCAGGGAGCTCACCCTCGCCCTGTCGAAGGCCGACGCCGCCCTCGGCGAGCTCTGCGGCGTCGGTCGCGAGCTCCCCGACCCCAAGCTGCTTGACGCCCCCTTCAAGCGTCAGGAGGCGCTCTGCTCGTCGCGCATCGAGGGCTCGATGGTCTCCCTCTCCGACCTGCTGCTCGACCAGGTGGGGGCCGCGAGCCCGAGCGTGCCGCGCGACTACCTCCGCGAGGTCCGGCGCTGCGTGTCCACGCTGCGCTACGGCGTGCAGCGCCTCGAGGAGGCGCCGCTCTCGCTCGACCTCGTGCGCGAACTGCACGAGTCGCTGCTGCGCGGCGAGGTCGGCGGCGCGCGCACCCCAGGTGAGTTCAGGACGACGCAGAACTGGATCGGCCCGCCCGGCGCGACACAGGCGACCGCGACCTACGTGCCGCCGCCCGTGGAAGAGATGCACGAGGCACTCGAGGCCTGGGGGGCCTTCCTCCGCGAGCGCGGCGTACTGCCCGACCTCATCCAGTGCGCCATGCTCCACGAGCAGTTCCAGGCGATCCACCCCTTCGTCGGCGGTAACGGCCGTCTCGGACGACTCCTGATCACGCTCTTCCTCATCGAACGCGAGCGTCTCTCGCGCCCGCTCCTCTACCTCTCCGCCTACCTCGAGGGTCACCGCGACGAGTACTACACGCGGCTGCAGCGCGTGCGCACGCACGCCGAGTGGGTGCCGTGGCTGCTCTTCTTCCTCGAGGGCGTGCGCGAGACCGCGGTGCGCGCGACGCGTCAGGCGCGCGCCCTGGCGGGCTATCACGCCGAGTGTCGTCTCCATCTCAAGGGCCGTGCCCTGACGCTGGCCGACGAGCTCGTGCGCACGCCGTGCATGACGGTGCCCGAGGCGCGACGCGTGCTCGACGCGAGCGGCACGACGGCGCGGGGCGCCATCGAGGAGCTTCAGTCCTGGAGCCTGCTCGAGGAGTGGGCAGAGCCGCGCCGCCCGCGCGTCTACCTGGCGCGGCCGATCCTCGACACGATCCTGCACCCGCTCGAGGATCTGCGCAGCGATGTCGACACTCGCGCCGCCGGGGCGATCGTGAAGTCGGCGGCGGGCCGCCGTGAGGCGCCGACGCGGCGCGCCGACCGCCTCATGGCCGCGGCGATGGCGCTCATCGATGCGGCCCGTGAGCGCGGCGTGCAGGTGCGCCTGATCGGCGGCCTGGCGATCCGACGGCACTGCGCCGACCTCGACTTCATGGACCGCGAGTACTCCGACATCGACTTCGTCGGCCTCGCGCCGCAGGCGGAAGCTCTGGACGAGGTGATGACCGCTCGCGGTCTCGTCCAGAACAGCTACGTCGCCCGCGCGACCGAGTATCGCCAGCTGCAGTACGTCACCGAGGAAGCGCTGCGCGGCGGCATGACGATGGTGGGTGCGGCCGAGGGCGAGCCCACACACGATGCGCCCCTCTTCGACCACGTCGACATCTTCCTCGACGTGATGATGATGGACCACGACCTCGACGTGCGCGAGCGCCTCGACATCGACGACTACGCGATCTCCCCGGCCGACGCCCTCATCGCCAAGCTGCAGATCGGCAAGATCAACCAGAAGGACGTGCACGACGCGATCGCCCTGCTCAAGGACGTGCCGCTGGCCCAGGAGGAGGAGGACGACGAGGCCGCGATCGACGTGGACTACGTGGCCGACGTGTGCGCCCGCGACTGGGGGCTGCACCGCGACTTCACCGCCAACCTGCGCGTGGTCGGGCAGCGGCTGGAGGACTACGGGCTCACCCCCGAAGACGTGGCGCGCGTGCGCGCCCGCCTGGCGGCGCTCGAGGAGACCATCAAGCGCGAGGCCAAGTCGCTGCGTTGGAGGGCCCGCGCCGTCGTCGGCCCGAGGGTCGCCTGGCGGCGCGAGATCGAGGACACCGAGGGGACCGAGATCATCGCCCCCGAGTGGGACTGGCGGCGCGACCTCGGGTGAGCAGGCGGCAAGCGAGACGAGGCGGGGCGGCGCCCGATCAGCAGGGTAGGTGCACCTCGAGTGCAGAGGGCGCAGGATGAACCCTGTCGAAGGCGTGCTGCTCGACATGGACGGCGTCCTCACCGTCTCCTGGGACCCGATCCCGGGCGCCGCCGACGCGGTCCGCCGCCTGCGCGACGCCGGCCTGCCGCTGCGCATCATCACCAGCACGACCAGCCGGACGGGCGCCGAGATGGCGGCGAACCTCCGGCGGCTCGGCATCCCCGCCGGAGACGACGAAGTGCTGACGGCGGCGATGTCGGCGCGCGACCACCTGCTCGAGGCGCATCCGGGCGCGCGCGTCTTCGTCCTCGGCGACGCGCGCCGCGAAGACCTCGAGGGCCTGCGCCTGGTCGGTATCGAAGAGGCCCCCGAGGTGATCCTCGTCTCGGGCGCCGACGAGTCCTTCGCCTTCGGCACTTTCAACCTCGTCCACCGCGCGCTGCTGGGCGGCGCCCGGCTCGTCGCCATGCACCGCAACCTCTCCTGGATGACGCACGAGGGCGAGTGCCTCGACGCCGGCGCCTATCTCCTCGGTCTTGAGGCGGCGTCCGGGCGCGAGGCGGTGGTCACCGGCAAGCCGGCCCCCGAGGCCTTCCGCGCCGGCCTCCGCGCCCTCGGCCTGCCGGCGGAGCTCGTGGCGATGGTCGGCGACGCCGTCGAGAGCGACGTCCTCGCGGCGCAGCGTCTCGGCATCACCGGCGTGCTCGTGCGTACAGGCAAGTACCGCGAGGGTGCCCTCGCCGCGGCGTCGGGG
>DATHSP010000057.1:0-3843 GCA_035464075.1 Thermoleophilia bacterium
AGCTCTCGTCGGCCGGCGTCGCCGACGTCGTGCAGCGTGCCTTCGACCTCGCCGCCGTCGGCGACCGCGACGAGTTCGTCGCGGTGCCGGAACCGGGCGGCGAGCCTGCCGACGTCGACCCCTACGACCCGCGCGTCGAGGGCGTGAGTGACGACGAGCGCATCGACCTCGCGCTCGCCGTCGAGAGGGCGGCGCGCGCGGCGGACCCGCGCGTCAAGACGGTCGAGGACACGATCTACGCCGACGGCGAGGGCGAGGTCTTCCTCGCCAGCACGACCGGGGTGCGGGGCAGCTACCGGTCGAGCCAGTGCTACGGGTTCGCCTACGTGCTCGCGGAGGAGAAGGGGCAGGTCGAGACCGGTATCTCCTTCACCGTCGGCAGGGCCCTGCCCGACCTCGATCCCGCGGCGTGCGGCGCCGAGGCCGCGGCACGGGCGTGCCGCCTGCTCGGCGCCCGCAAGTGTCCCTCGATGAAGGCGACCGTCGTGCTCGACCCCTTCGTCGCCGCCAGCGTCATCGGCGTGCTCAGCTCGGCGCTGACCGCCGACGCCGTACAGAAGGGCCGCTCGCTTTTCGCCGGGCGCGAGGGGCAGGCCGTCGCCGCGGCGGCCTTCTCTCTGACCGACGACGGCCGCCACCCCGACGGCCTCGACAGCGCCCCCTTCGACGGCGAGGGCACGCCGAGCCGGCGCACTCCGCTGGTCGCCGGCGGCGTCCTCCAGGGCTTCCTCTACGACACCTACACCGCGCGCAAAGCGGGCCGCGCCTCGACCGGTAACGGGCTGCGCGGCTCGTACCAGTCGCTGCCCGGGGTTCATCCGACGAACCTGATCGTCGAAGGCACGGCGACGCCGGTGGACGAGATCGTCGCCGGCATCGAGCGCGGCGTCCTCGTGACCGACGCGGTCGGCGTGCACTCGGGCGCCAACCCGGTCTCCGGCGAGTTCTCGGTGGGCATCAGCGGCGTCCTCATCGAGAGTGGGCGCCTGACGACGCCGGTCCGTGAGGTCACGCTCGCCGGCGACCTGCTCGGGATGCTGCGTGGGGTGGTCGCGACCGGGGACGACGCCCGCTGGGTGCCGGGCGGGAGCATCCTGACGCCCTCGCTCGTCATCGAGGGGATGGCGATCGGCGGCACCTGAGCGTCGCGGCGATGAGAGGCTCGAAGCCGGCTCGTCTCGCGGGCCGGCCAGAGCCGTGAGCCCGGCCTGTCCGGGCCGGCCCCGGCGATGAGACCAGCCCGTCCGGGCCGGCCAGACGATCGGAAGACGGAGGAGGCTACGCACGTGGACGACCTCGGCCAGCGCCTGCTGGCGGCGAGCTACCTGGAGGGCGACTTCATCCTGCGCTCCGGGCGCCGCAGCCGCTTCTACCTCGACAAGTACCTCTTCGAGACGCAGCCCGACCTGCTGCGCGACATCGCGAAGGGGCTTGCCGCGAAGCTCCCGGCCTACCGGCCGTTCGACCTGCTCGCCGGCCCGGAGCTCGGCGCCGTCGCCCTGGTCACCGCGCTCGCCCTCGAGTCGGGGACGCCGTTCGTCATCGTGCGCAAGGGCGCCAAGGGGTACGGCACCGACAAGGCCATGGAAGGCCGCGCCGAAGCCGGGCAACGCGTGGTCATGGTCGAGGACGTCGTCACCTCCGGGGGCGCCGCGCTGCAGGCAGCCGACAAGCTGCGCGAGGCCGGCCTCGAGGTCGCGGCGCTGCTCTGCGTCGTCGACCGCGAGGAGGGCGGCCGTGAGCACATCGAGGCCGCCGGCCTGACCTTTGACCCACTCTTCACGGCGACCTCTCTGGGGATCAAGAAGCCCGTCTGAGCGACGCCGCGCCTGTCGCCTACCGCGTTCGGCCCGTCAGGCGACGACGCGCGGCCGTCAGGCCACCACCCGGAGCGTCCTCAGGCTCAGGTCTTCGGGGCCGTGCACCTTCAGGTGCACGGCCGCCGCGCGCTCCAGGTAGCCCACGGTCTCGACCGTGATCTCCTCGCCCGGCCCGAGCACGGGGATTCCGGGCGGGTACGGGGTGACGATCTCGGCGCTGACCCGGCCGGCGCACGCCGCGAGCGGCAGCGCGACCGACGGCGCGAAGAAGGCGTCGCGCGGCGAGAGGACCTGGCGGGTGAAGGACGGCGGCCGCAGGCGCAGCCACTGCGCGGCCGCCTCACGACCCCCGCCGCCCCCGGCGCGTGCGGCGATGGCGCGCAGCGCCTCCACGAGCACGCGCATGTCGTCCATCGAGTCGCCGAACGTGACGTTGAGGATGATCGCCAGCGGGTCGGCCGCCTCGACGGCGACGGCGTGGTGGTCGCGCAGCGCCGTCTCCAGCTCGAAGCCGCTGAGGCCGAGATCGAGGGCCGAGATCGTCAGCCGCGTCGGGTCGAACTCGGCCACCCCCTCGGCCTCGAGCACTTCGTGGCCGAGGCAGCGCAGACCGGCGATGCCGTCGATCTCCTCGCGCGCCCACTCCGCACAGGCGATGGCCCCGCGCCAGAGCTCGGCGCCGTGCAGCGCCATCTGCTGCCGCGCGGCGTCGATCGAGGCGTACATGAGCGCCTGCGGGCTGGTGCTCTGGGTCATCTTCACCATGCCCTCGAGACGGCGCAGGTTGAGTCGCTCGCCGCGCGCGAGGAGCACCGCCGACTGCGTGAGACCGCTGATCAGCTTGTGCGTGCTGACGACGCAGGCGTCGGCGCCGGCCGTCATGGCGTCGACGGGCAGCTCGGGGCAGAAGCGCAGGTGCGGGCCCCAGGCCTGGTCGACGATGAACGGGATGCCGGCGGCGTGGGCGGTCGCGGCGATGCCGGGCAGGTCGGCGGCGAGCCCGTTGTAGGTCGGTGAAGTGACGAACACGGCCGTGGCCTCGGGGTGCTCGCGCAGGGTGGCGGCGACCTGGGCGACGGTCACGTTGAGGGGGATGCCCCAGTCGGCGTCGACCTCGGGCTCGACGTAGCACGGCATCGCGCCCGAGTAGATGAGCGCGGCGAGCAGCGACTTGTGCGCGTTGCGCGGGACGATGACGGCCTCGCCCGGGCCGGCGAGGGTCAAGGCGAGAGCGTGCACGCCGCTGGTCGAGCCGTTGACCAGGAAGTGGCAGCGGTCGGCGCCCCAGGCCTCGGCGGCGTACTCCTCGGCGAGGTGGATCAGGCCGGTCGACTCGCGCGTGTCCTCGACGGCGCCCGCCATCGCGAGGTCGACCTGCAGGCAGGTCTCGCCGACCAGCTCGCGCAGCTTCTCCGGGGCGCCGCGGCCCAGCTTGTGGCCCGGCGTGTGGAAGGGCGTGAACCCGCGGCGCCGATAGGCGAGGACGGCGTCGAGGTAGGGAGTGGTCTCCTGGTCGTGCGGCATCGCGACTCCTGTCGTCCCCTGATCGCCCGGCGAGCACGTCGCGCGGGGAAGGCGAGTCTATCAGGGCGCCGGCGGAAGGGGTCTGCGGCGCTCCGCCGCTCGTCGCAGGCGGCGGATCCGGTGACGCCCGGGGCCGCACGGCCGGGTGATAGACTGGACCCCGGTTTGCAGGAGAAACCCGCGACGGCGGAGAGAACCATCAAGCTCGACTCGACGGTAAGAGTACGCTTCGCACCCAGTCCCACGGGGGGGCTGCACGTCGGCTCGGCGCGCACAGCCCTGTTCAACTGGCTGTTCGCGCGCCACGCGGGCGGCGTCGTCGTGCTGCGCATCGACGACACCGACGTGGCACGCTCCGAGACGCGCCACGAGGAGTCCATCCTTGAGGACCTGCGCTGGCTCGGGCTCGACTGGGACGAAGGGCCCGACACCGGAGGCCCCGTCGGGCCCTACCGGCAGAGCGAGCGCCTCGAGCGGTACCGTGCGGCCGCGGCCGCAC
>DATHSP010000058.1:0-7775 GCA_035464075.1 Thermoleophilia bacterium
CGGTGATCCACGTGCGCGGCAACGAGATCGCGATCCGCTCGGAGGACCCCGAGGAGACCGCCCGCGTGGCGCGGCGGTTCGAGGAGCTCGTCCTGCTGCTCGATCGCGGCCACGCGATCGACCGTGGGGTCGTGCGACAGACCGTCCGCATGATCCGCGACGACAGCGACGAGCGTCCCTCGGAGGTGCTGTCCGAGGCGCTGATCACCCACCGCGGGCGCACGATCCGGGCCAAGACGCTCGGTCAGAAGCGCTACCTCGACGCCATCAAGGACAACACCGTCACCTTCGGGATCGGGCCTGCGGGGACCGGCAAGACCTACCTCGCCATGGGGGCGGCGGTCATGGCGCTGCGCTCCAAGCAGGTCAACCGCCTGATCCTGACCCGCCCGGCGGTGGAGGCGGGGGAGAGCCTCGGTTTCCTCCCCGGGAGCGTCTCCGAGAAGGTCGACCCCTACTTCCGCCCGCTCTTCGACGCCCTCTACGACATGATGGACGGCGACAAGCTGGCCGCGCTCATCGAGCACGGCGAGATCGAGGTGGCCCCGCTGGCCTTCATGCGCGGCCGCACGCTGAACGACTCGTTCATCATCCTCGACGAGGCGCAGAACACCTCGCCCGAGCAGATGAAGATGTTCCTCACCCGGCTCGGGTTCGGGAGCAAGATGGTGGTGACGGGGGACGTGACCCAGATCGACCTGCCGCAGCACCGCACCTCGGGGCTCGTCACGGTGCCCGAGGTCCTGCAGGCGATCCCCGACATCGGCGTGGTGCAGTTCGACGGTCACGACGTCGTGCGTCACAAACTGGTGCAGCGCATCGTCAACGCCTACAAGGAGCACGACGAGCGGCTGCAGGCGGGGCAGGAGTCATGAACGGCAATCTCGTGGAGGTCGTGAACCGCACCCGGGTGCCCGTCGACGCGGGCGCCGTGGCCGCACTGGTCGGCGCCGTGCTCGCCGCCGAAGGCGTCTACGGCGCCGAGATCGGCGTGGCCTTCGTCGGCGACGGGCGCATGCGCGCCCTCAATCGCGAGCACCGCGGCCTCGACCGGGTGACCGACGGGCTCTCGTTCCCGCTCGAGGCCGCCGACGAGCTCGTGGCCTGGCGCGAGCTCGAGGCCGCGCCGCCCGGCGACGTGCCGCCGCGCCTGCTCGGCGACGTCGTCGTGGGCGCGCGCCAGGCGCTGCGCCAGGCGCGCGCCCACGACGTCCCCCCGGCCTTCGAGCTGGCCCTGCTCCTCGTGCACGGCGTGCTGCACGTGCTCGGGCACGACCACGAGACCGACGCCGGCGGTATGGCGCTGCGCCAGGGCGAGCTGCTCGCGGCGCTCGACTGGGAGAGGCTCCTTGGCCCCGCGTCGTAGCCTGCTGCACAGCTTCAACTGGGCCTTCGAGGGCATCGTCTACGCGCTCCGTCACGAGCGCAACATGCAGATCCACTTCGGCCTCGCCGTGCTCGTGCTGCTGGCGGCGCTCTTCTTCTCACTCACCCGCCTCGAGATCATAGCTCTGCTCGTGGCCATCTCGTTCGTGCTGATCGCGGAGATGCTCAACACGGCGATCGAGCAGCTCATGGACATGGTCACCGACGAGCATGACCCGCGGGCCAAGATCGCCGGGGACGTCTCCGCGGGTGCGGTCCTGGTCGCGGCGTTGAACGCCGTCGCCGTCGCCTACCTCGTCTTCTACACGCGGATCACCAGCACGCCCTACACCGTCCTCCAGCGGGTACGCAGCTCGTCGGTCGACGTCACCGTGATCGCCCTCGTGCTCGTGATCCTCCTGGTCATCGCCGTCAAGGCCCTGACGCGTACCGGCACCGCCCTGCGCGGCGGCCTGCCCTCGGGGCACGCCGCCGTCGCCTTCGCCGGCTGGGTCGCGCTGACGTTCATCTCCAGCACGACGGCCTACGCGCTGCCGATCTCGCTGGTCGCCCTGATGATGGCCGTCCTGGTCGCGCAGAGCCGCGTCCAGGCCGGCATCCACACGGCGCTCGAGGTCGTGCTCGGGGCGCTGCTGGGGTCGGTCTCGGCATTGCTGATCTTCCAGCTCTGGGCGCCGATGTGAGCCCGACCGGCAGAGAGCCCGACCTCGGCGAGCGCCTGCTCTTCCAGGAGGCCTTCGCCGTCGCCGAGAGGGCCTACGCGCCGTACTCGGGTTTCCGCGTCGGCGCCGTCGCCGTCGGGCGGTCGGGGCGCAGCCACCACGGCGTGAACGTGGAGAACGCCTCCTACCCGGTCGGCGTCTGCGCCGAGCGCGCCGCCCTCGCCGCCATGGTCGTCTTCGGCGAGCGACGGGCGCGCTACGTCGCCGTCGCCGCCGCCGACGGCGACGACCTCCTGCCCTGCGGCATGTGCCTGCAGGCGCTGGCCGAGTTCGGTGCGCCCGAGGTCATCGCCCGTCTCGAGGGCGGCGTCAGGGTGCTGGCCCTCGCCGAGCTGCTGCCGGCGCCGTTCGCGGGACCGGCGGACGAGGGCGGAGCGGGGGTGGGCGGCACGGGCGCGCACGAAGTGGGCGCGGACGGCGCGGGGGCCGGGGAGGCCACCGGTCGCGGCCGCGCGGGGCCCGATGGCTGAGCGGCCGTTCCGCTCCGGTTTCGTCGCCGTCCTCGGGCGCCCGAACGTCGGTAAGTCGACGCTCGTCAACGCCCTTGTCGGGCGCAAGGTCAGCATCGTCTCCGATCACCCCCAGACGACTCGCCGTCGTATCGGCGGCGTGCTGCGTCTGCCCGGGCACCAGGTCGTCCTGCTCGACCTGCCCGGCTTCCAGAAGCCCTTCGACTCGTTGACCCGGCGCATGCAGCGGGCCGTCGACGAGGCGCTCGCTGAGGTCGACGCCGCACTCGTGGTGCTCAACGCGGCGGAGCCGGTCGGCGCCGGCGACCGCTTCATCCTGCGTGCGGTCGCCGGCGCCGGCCGTCCGGCCGTCTACCTCCTCAACAAGCGGGACGCCGTCGACGCCGGGCGTCTCGAGCGACGGGCCGGGGAGGTGCGCGACCTCGTCGACGGGGCCGAGGTGCTCGCCGTGAGCGCCCTGCGCGGCGAGGGGCTCGAGCCGGTGGTCGGGCGACTCGCCGCCGCCATGCCCGAGGGCCCGGCCTACTTCCCCGACGGCGACATCAGCGACCAGCCGCTCGAGCTGCTCGTCGCCGAGCTCGTGCGCGAGCAGGCCCTCCGGCGCACCCGCGAAGAGGTGCCGCACGCGGTCGCCGTCGAGGTGACCGGCATCGTCGAGCGCGAGGACCGGCCGCTGGTCGAGATCGAGGCCCTCCTCATCGTCGAGACCGAGTCCCAGAAGGCGATCCTCGTGGGCAAGGGCGGGCGCACCGTCAAGGCGATCGGCTCGGCGGCGCGGCAGGAGATCGAATCGGTGTTCGGCGCGCAGGTCTTCCTCGACCTGCGCGTCAAGGTCCGCAAGCGCTGGCGTCGCGACGAGCGCTACGTAGAGCGCCTGCTCTGACGGAGCGCTCGGCGCTCGCCGGTGCCGACGCTCCCCGTGGTGCCCGGCGCTCGTCCGGCCCGGCCTCGGCCCTCGCGGCTCAGTTGATATACTCCGCCTCGGGGAGGGGCACAGCGCCCCTCGTGGAGGGCGCACGCACGTGCACGCCGAAGAACTCGCCAAGACCATCGATCACACGCTGCTGCGCGCCGACGCGACGGCGCACGACGTCGAGCGGCTGTGCCGCGAGGCGGCGCGCTACCACTTCGCCGCGGTCTGCGTCTTCCCGCACTACGTGCCCCTCGCCGACGGCCTGCTGAAGAGCGCCGACGTCAAGGTCTGCACGGTCATCTCCTTCCCCTTCGGCGCCGACGACGTGCGCGCCAAGGTGGCCGCGGCCCAGGACGCGATCGGCAAGGGCGCCGACGAGCTCGACGTCGTCTTCAACCTCCCGGCCATGCTGTCGGGCGAGTTCGGCTACGTGCGCGACGAGCTCGCCGCCGTGGTGCGTGCCGCGCGTCTCAAGTCGGTCAACACCGGCCGCGGGCACGCTCTGGTCAAGGCGATCATCGAGACCTGCTACCTCTCCAACAAGATGAAGCGCCTCGCCTGTACGATCCTCGGACAGGCGGGGGTGGACTTCGCCAAGACCTCGACCGGGATCGGCCCGCAGGGTGCGACCCTTCAGGACGTGGAGCTGCTCCGCGACTGCCTCGACGAGCACATCGGGGTCAAGGCCTCGGGGGGCATCCGCACGCTGACGGACGTGGAGCTCATGATCAACGCCGGGGCCACGCGCATCGGCACCAGCGCCGGGGTCGCCATCATGCAGCAGGCTCTCGGGCAGCGGGAGGAGCGGTCATCGAGCGCGCTGCCTTCCTGAGCGCCATACGCTACGGGGCCGACGGCCTGGTGCCGTGCGTCGTGCAGGACGCGACCACGGGCGAGGTGCTCATGGTCGCCTACGCGAACGCCGAGGCGCTCGCGGCGACCGTCGCCACGGGTGAAGCCCACTTCTGGAGCCGTCGCCGCCGCGAGCTGTGGCACAAGGGGGCGACGAGCGGCAATGTGCTGCGCGTGCGTGCCCTCAGCCTCGACTGCGACGCCGACACCGTGCTCGTGCGGGTGGAGCCGGCGGGTCCGGCGTGCCACACGGGCGCGGTGAGCTGCTTCCGCCCCGAGGCCAACGGGGGCGCGTGCCTCGAACTCTGACCGCGTCCGAGCGTGCGCGACGACATAGCCGTGGCGGGGAACGGGTAGCACTCCAGGGCATGGATGCACGGGGACTCCGGAGGTGTGCGGAGGCCGGCGCGAGCCGGCTCTGGCGGCGCGTGGGCTGGGCCGGCGCGGCGCTCGCGGTCGTGCTCGCCCTCGCCCTCGTCCTGCGCCTGCAGAGTGTGACCTCCGGCCTGCCGTACGCCTTCATCAGCCCCGACGAGGCGACCGTCGTCCCCAAGGCGGTCGAGGTCGCCGGCGGGCAGCTCAACCCGATGTTCTTCTACTACCCCTCGCTGTTCTTCTACGTGCTCGCCGCGGTGTACTGGCTCGTGTCCCCGTTCTGGGCCCTGGTCCACGGCGAGCTGCTCGTGCGGCCCGGCGCGCTGGCCGCCGACGCCGGCGCCCTCTACCTGATCGGCCGCCTCGTCGTCGTCGGCTTCGGAGTCACCGCGGTCTGGCTCGTCTACAGGCTGGGTCGCGACGCGTACGGGGCGGCGGCGGGCGTGCTCGCCGCCGCCTTCCTCGCCGTCGCGCCGCTGCACGTCGAGTACTCGCACCTCGCCGTGACCGACGTGCCGGCCGTGACCCTCGGGGTGCTCGGCCTGCTCCTCCTGCACGGGGCCGCGCAGGGGCGCGGCCTGCGCCGGCTCACGGCCGGCGCCGTCGCGGTGGGTCTCGCTGCCTCCACCAAGTACAACCTCGGCCTGCTCGTCCTGCCGGCGACGGTGGCGGCGCTCTACGCCGGCCGGCCGGCCGTGGCCGCCGCGGTCGCGGCCGGCCGGCCCGCCCTGCGCGCCTGGACCCGCCTTTTCGCCCTGCGGCTGTACCTGCCCATGGCGCTCGCCTTCGTGCTGGCGTCGCCGTTCATCGTTCTGGACCTGCCGCGGTTCATCGACGAGTTCTCGCGCCAGCACGCGATCGTGCAGCGCGGCTGGCTCGGCTTCGAGCACGTGGACAACGGCTACTGGTACAACTTGAGCGTGAACCTCGCCGGTGCGCTCGGGCCCGTGCTCCTCGGCCTCGCCGTCGCCGGGCTCGCCTGGGCGCTGTGGCGGCGAGCGCCGCTGGACCTCATGCTCGCGCCCACGGTCCTCGTGTACTTCGTGTACGTGAGCTCCTGGCGCGAGCTCGCCGACCGCTACATGCTGCCGATCGTCCCGCTCCTCCTCCTCCTGGCGGCGCGCCTCTGCGTCGCGCTCTGGGAGGTGCGGCCGGCGTGGCGCAAGGCGCTGGTGCCGGGCGCGGCCGCGCTCGCCGCGCTGGCGCTCGCACTGCCCCTGGCGGACTCGGTCGCGCACATCCGCGCTCTCGGCGAGCCCGACGTGCGCGAGCGGGCCAAGGCGTGGGTCGAGCGCACCATCGAGCCCGGGACCAGGATCGCCACCGAGACCTCCGGCCCGCCGCTCGTGGCGCGGATCGACCTGCCCTCGTACCGCGCCGAAGGCTTGCGTCCGGCGTACTACCGCCTGCGCCGCCTCGAGCTGCCGGTGCCCGGCGAGCCTCACACGCGGCACTCTATGCGCTGGCTGCGCGACCGCCGCGTGGAGTACGTGATCCTCAGCTCGGCCGTGTACGGGCGGGTGCTGGCGGCGCCCGACGAGTACCCGCGCCTGGTCGCCTTCTACGCCGCGCTCGATCGGCGCGGCGATCTCGTCAGGGTCTTCACGCCGCGCCCCGGCGAGCGCGGCCCGGTCATCAAGGTGTACCGGCTCGACGGATGGTCCCGTACATGATCAGCCCCGGCGGGATCGGCAGCCAGAAGTTGATCACGCGGTAGACGAGGACGACCGTGACCGCGGTCGCCGAGGCCACACCGAAGCTCACGAACAGGGCGATGAGCAGCGCCTCGACGGCGCCGAGGCCGCCGGGCGTCGGGGCGAGTGTCCCGATCGAGTAGGCCACCACGTAGGCGACGACGAGCGCCGTCCAGGGCACGCCGGCGCCGAAGGCGACGAAGACGGCCGCGAGGACGAGCATGTCGAAGAACCAGTAGGCGCAGGCGTACAGGGCCGTCCGCCTGAAAGCGCCCCGGTGCGACGTCATGCGGCGCATGCCGACGAAGAGGTTGTCGAGCCAGGCGTCGACGTGTCCCTCCTCCACGACCTCGCGACGCGCCATGCGGTTGATGACGTGCGCGGCCTGGCCGACGCGGCGCCGCATCAGCGTGCGGTGGTTGTACAGGTACACGCCGTACGCGGTGAGCCAGAGCAGCAGGAAGATCAGCACGATGCCCACGAGGTACTGCCAGAGGGACTGCCCCTTGGCCAGGACCAGGTACGCGAGCGCGATGGCGAAGAAGAACCAGAGGACGACGTAGTTGAAGAACTGCTGCGCGGCGATGGCGACGAAGATGAGGCCGTGCGGCACGTCACGCTTGCGCAGGGCGTTGTAGGTGAGGACCCAGCCGCCGACCCCCCCGGCGGAGAAGACGTGGCTGACGGCGAGGCTGCCCAGGGTCACCGAGAGGACCTCGAAGAGCCGCAGGCGGATGTCCAGCACGCGCAGCACGAAGCGGGTGAGGTTGGCGTAGCCGAGCAGGGCGCAGCCTTCGAGGAAGACGGCGAGGCCGAGCAGCCAGTAGTCCGCGCGGGTGAGGAGCTCGAGGGTCTCCTCCGCGTCGACGAGCCGGGGGAGGAGCAGGTAGAGGGCGGCGACGATGAGGAGGAAGACGAGGACGTGGCGCAGGCTCTTCTTGATCGGCTGCCTCCGTGCCTCCGCTTGACGACCGCGGCAAGACTACCACAGGGCCTCAGAGAGAAGTCCGGGCGGGTCTCCTCCGCCCCCGGACCCCGGATGGCGCCCCCCCCGCCGGCGACCTACCGCGCGGCGCGCTCGCGCCGCTCGTGCAGCTCCGCCTCCATCTCCCCGCGCCGGATCCAGGCGTAGGCCACGGCGCACGGCACCGCCGTGGGCGGCAGGGCGCAGAGCGCGACCCATAGCCAGCGACGCGCCCGCAGCGTGACGTACACGCTGTAAGCCCACGTGGCGACGAAGCCCGAGAACAGCGAGGCGACCCACATCGCCCAGACCACGGGGGGGATGAACGAGACGCCGAGGCCTTCGGCGAGCAGGTACACGAGGAACAGCAGCAGGGTGATGGCCGAGAGGAGGAAGAGG
>DATHSP010000059.1:0-10361 GCA_035464075.1 Thermoleophilia bacterium
GGCCGCGGAAGCCCTCGAGGGCCGCGGCCCGCTCGTTGACCCGGGGGTTGTACTTCATCGTGCAGGAGCCGAGCGGGTAGGCGCCGTTGTCGACGCCGTAGTTGAGCGCCGAGAGGTTCGTGAAGTGCCGGACGACGTCGACCTCGGCGACCTCGGGCAGGCGCGCCGGGCGGGCGCGCCGCAGGGCCGCCGGCACGAGCTCGTCGAGCGGTCTGTCGGGCACGTCGAGGGCCGGGATCGTGGCGGCACGACGGCCCGGCCGCGAGCGCTCGAAGATGGTGAGCCGCGGCTCGCGGCCGAGGAGCTCCTCGCGACAGGAGGTCGACAACTTGCCGTCAGGCACGGTCCATCCCCTCGGCCGCAGGTTCGCCCTCTGATACGGCAGGGGAGTCGCCTCGAGCCTCCCCGTCCGCCGCCAGCACCTCGGCGACGTCGTCGACGAAGGCGTCGATCTGCTCGCGCGTGCGCCGCTCGGTGACCGCCAGGAGGAGCACGTCGTCCAGGGCCGCAGCGGGGTCGCCCCCGGCCGCGGCGGGGAGACCGCCGGCCGCGCCGGGTTCGTTCATCGCCTCGTCGCTCGATTGCGCCTCAGAGGCGACGGCGCCGAACGCGCCGGCGAAGCGGCTCATCGGCACGCCGGCGAGGAAGCCGCGCGGCGCGAGCGCGTCGACGAGCCGCGCGGCCGGCAAGGGCAGGCGCACGGCGAACTCACGGAAGACGGGCCCGGCGGTGTACGCCTCGACGCCGGGCAGCTCGAGGAGCCGCTCGCGCAGATACGCGGCGCGGCGCGCGCAGAGCTCGGCCAGCGCCGGGAAGCCCTCCTTGCCCAGCCAGCTCAGGTAGACGACCGCGGCCAACGCGTTGAGGGCGTGGTTGGAGCAGATGTTCGAGGTCGCCTTCTCGCGGCGGATGTGCTGCTCGCGCGTCTGCAGCGTGAGCACGAACCCGCGCCGGCCCTCGACGTCGACGGTCTCGCCGACGAGGCGGCCGGGCAGGCGGCGCATGAGCTTCGCGCTGACGGCCATGAAGCCGAGGCCGGGGCCGCCGTAGCCCATCGGGTTGCCGAGCGCCTGCCCCTCGCCGACGACGACATCGGCGCTATAGTCTCCGGGCGGGGCGAGAAGGCCGAGCGAGAGCGGGTCGACGACGGCGACGAAGAGCGCCCCCGCCGCGTGGGCGAGACGCGCCGCTTCGGCCATGTCCTCGAGCGCGCCGAAGACGTTGGGCTGCTGCACGACGACCGCGGCGACGTCGTCGCCGAGAGCGTGCTGCAGCAGCCCCAGGTCGGTCGCCGCGCCGGCGGCGAGCGGCACCGTCTCGGAGCGCGGCCCGTAGCCCGCCGACTCGGTGGCCAGCACCTGCCGGTACTCGGGGTGCACGCCCTCGGAGACGACGACGCGCGCGCGGCGCGTCTGGCCACCGGCGAGGAAGGACGCCTCCGCGAGCGCCGTCCCCGCGTCGTACATCGAGGCGTTCGACACCTCCATGCCGGTCAGCTCGCAGATCGCCGACTGGTACTCGAAGATGCTCTGCAGCACGCCCTGGCTGCGCTCGGGCTGGTAAGGCGTGTAGGCGGTGAGGTACTCGCCGCGCGAGACGATCGCGTCGACGATCGCCGGGACGTAGTGGTCGTAGACCCCCGCGCCGAGGAAGGAGACGAGGCCGGAGGCCGGGCAGTCGGCCGCAGCGAGCCTCGTCATCTCGGCCATGAGCTCGGCCTCGGAGAGCCCGGCGGGCAGGCGCAGCTCGCCCTCGAAGCGCACGGCCGCGGGGATCTCGGCGAAGAGCTCCTCGACGCTGCCGGCGCCGACGGCGTCGAGGAGCTCCCGGACGTCCGTCTCGCTGTGCGGTGTGTAGTCCAGCGCGGGCCTCCCGGTCACGCCTCGGTGAGGAACTTCTGATACGCCTCGGCGTCCAGCAGGCCCTCGAGCTCGGTCTGGTCGCTCAGGCGGACGCGGAGGATCCAGCCCTCGCCGTAGCAGTCCTCGTTCACGAGCTGCGGCTCGTCCTCGAGCACGGCGTTCACGTCGGTGATCTCGCCAGAGAGCGGCGCGAACACGTCGCTCACCGCCTTGACCGACTCGAGCTCGCCGTACGGCGCCCCGGCGGTGACGGTGTCGCCGACGTCGGGCAGGTCGGCGTAGACGATCTCGCCGAGCGCGTCCTGGGCGAACCAGGTGATGCCGAACACGGCCTCGTCACCCTCGAGGCGGACCCAGTCGTGCTCCTTGTAGTACTTCAGGTCCTGGGGGTAGCTCTCGGCGGCCATCGCTCCTCCTGGGTGGGGTGTACGCGGGTCCTGTCGGAAGTGCCCGAAGGGGACGGGGAGAAAACGCAGGTCTGGGGCACGGGCTGCCTCCTCCGCTCTCGACGCCGACGGGTCGCTCACGCTCCCTGTCGGACCTCTCGCGGAGGCGACACTTCAGGGGCCCGTCCGACCGCGCTCCGCTTGCCTGAGAGATTCGACGCGCTACGCGTCTTGCCCCTTCGGCGCCCGACATCCCTTGAGGGACCGGGCTCTCACGCGGTCTTCGACCGGGCTGCCGGCCTGAGCCGGCCGACCCACTGTAGCATCGGCTGACTGACCGTTCAACGCGCGGGCGCAAGCGGGCCGGAGCGCGGGCGCAGACGCGCCGGAGCGCGGCCTCGCGCGGCCAGCCGCGCCTGGCGTCGCCCGGCCCGGTGCGACCGGTGCGACCGGCGCCCCCGGAACGCCCGGCGTCGCCGGGCACGGCGCGCCCGGTCGTGCCCGACCTCGGCGAGCGCGAGTGGCTGCCGGTGCTAGACTCGGCCGTCATGGGCGAGCACACGGGAGACGAGCGCACGGAGGGCCGGGCCGGCGAGCCGGGGACCGGCCTCCCTCCGCTGCCCGAGACCGACCCGTCGCCGCCCGCGCACGACGAGGCGCCGCTGCCCGAGGGCTACACGGTGCGGCGACCGGCGCGCGACGACTTCGACGAGGTCGTCGCGCTCCTGGTCGCCGCCGATCTCGCCCTCGTCGGCGATACCGACTGGAGCCCCATGGAACTCGGCTACCACTGGCGCCGCCCGCGCTTCTCGCTCGAGCGCGACGCGTGGGTCGTCGAGGCCGAGACGGGCGGCATCGTCGCCTACGCCTGGTCCTACAACGATGAGCCGGAGGGGCAGCCGACGGGCTACTTCGGCCTGCACCCCGAGCATCGCGACGCCGCGCTGGCCCGGCACCTCCTCGCCCTGATCGAGCGGCGCGCCGGCGAGCAGCTCGCCTCGAGGACGTGGGGCGAGCCCGCGGTCGGCGCCTGGTTCCTCGAGGAGGACGACCTCAAGCGCGCGCTCTACGAGAGCGCCGGCTACACGCAGGTCCGCGTCTTCGAGCGCATGGTCGTCGCCGCGACCGACGTGCGCGAGCTCGACGAGACGCCCGTCGGCGTCGAGCTCCGCCCGATGCGACGCCCTGGCGACGAGCACGCCGTGCACGACTGCGTTGAAGAGGCCTTCGCCGACCACTTCCGCTACGCGCCGCTGCCGTTCGACGAGTTCTGGGCGCCCTTCGACGACACGCCGGCGGAGGACCAGATCTGGCTCGTGGCCTGCGACGGCCCGGAGATCGTCGGCGTCGCCCTGGGGTTGTCGCTCGAGCGCTACGGGTACGTCGACCTGCTCGCCGTGCGGCGCCCCTGGCGGGGCCGCCACATCGGCCTCGCCCTGCTCGTCGCCACCCTCGTCCGCCTCCGCGACCTCGGTCACGAACGGCTCACTCTGGGGGTCGACGCCACCAACCCGACGGGGGCCGCTCACCTGTACCGGCGCGCCGGCATGAGCGTCCGTCAGCGCGTGCTGTACTACGAGAGGCCTGTGCCCTGAGATAGTGGCCGGCCGCCGGCGCGCCGGACCAGCGGCCGACGAGCTCGGGCGACAGCCGGCGCGCCGAGCGGACGGACCGGCACACTGCGGCGCGGCCCGCGCTGCCTCCCCGCCTTGAGGACGTCTCCCCGCGTGCCGATACCTGAGGTGCGGGCGGCGGTTGGTCACGCCCCCGCACCGTGGTCCCGCGAGAGGAGCGATCACGCACGGCGCACGACGCACAACCGCAGATCTCCCCCGCACGATGCACGTCGCCGCCTTTGTCGGCGTCGCCGTCGTGCCCGTCGTCGCGTACGCCTGCCTCGCGTCGCTCACCGCGGAGCGGGCCACGACTCTTCTCGTGGTCGTCATGGGTCTCGCCGCCGTATCCGCCTATGCGCTGAGCGTCGCGACCGCCAGACGGTCCGGGCGGGCTGAACCCGCCGCCGAGATCGACGAGCTCAGCGATCGCGTCGAGAGCCTCTCGCAGTGCCTCGTCCACCTGAACGTGTTCGGCGAGACCCTGGCCGACACGCCCGACGTCCAGACCCTCCTCGGGCGCATGATCCCGATGGTCGAGCGGACGTTCGACGCCGACTGGGGCAGACTGCACCTGGTCGCCGACAGCGGCGGCGTGAGGGTCGTGGGCGCGCGCGACGGCATTCCCGCAAGCGCCGCGGTCGCGCTGCGTCACGTGCTCGCCAGCGCCCAGCCGGTGTGCCTGCCTCACCCGCAGGGAGAGACGAGCCCCATCGCACCGGACATCGCCGTCGACGACGCCGGGAGCGTCATGGCGGTCCCGCTCATCTGCGGCGGCCGGGTCACCGGAGCCCTCGCCGTCGGCGCCCGCGAGCGCCGGGAGTTCTCCCAGCGCGACACGGGCGTCCTGTCGACGATCGCGGCGCAGATCGCGGTCTCCGTCGAGAACGCCGCGAACTACCGCAAGCTCGAGGAGAGCTACCTGGCCACCATCAGTGCCCTCGCCTCCGCCATGGAGGCGAACGACGAGTACACGGCCGACCACGCCGAGACCATCTCGAGGATGGCCGTCGCGGTGGGCGCCGAGCTCGGCCTCGACGAGGCCGAGCTGCGCCGGCTGCGCTGCGCCGGCCTGCTCCACGACATCGGCAAGATCGGCGTGCCGCAGCCGGTGCTCCACAAGAACGCCGCGCTGAGCCCGGGCGACGCGGCGCGGATGGCGGAGCACACGGTCATCGGCGAGCGCATCGTGTCCCGGGCCGAGTACCTGCGTCCGGTCGCCCCACTGGTCCGCGCGTCCCACGAGCGCTGGGACGGGCACGGCTACCCCGACGGATTGGCCGGTGAGGAGATCCCGCTGGCGTCGCGCATCGTCTTCGTCTGCGACGCCTTCCACGCCATGACCTCGGACCGGCCGTACCGGCGCGCCCTGCCGGTGACCGAGGCGGTCGACGAGCTGCAAGCGCAAGCCGGACGCCAGTTCGACCCGCGCGTCGTCGACGTCTTCGTTCGCGTTCTGCCGACGCTGGTCGCAGATCCCGAGCCGGCGCGCGCGACGTAGCGGGCGCGCGCCGCCCCCCTGCCTCGGGCCGCGGCGCCGCGCTGTGAGCGCGCACGTCATCACCCGCCCGTCCTGAGCTGCAGTTCGCCGCGGCCCGGAACCCGGGCAGCGGTTTTCGCCATCGCAGGTGCGGGGAGCCTGCCCGTATGGAGGCCGCGCGACATCAGAAGCACCCCGACCCTTCGGCGGAGCGCATGCCACTGCGTGTCGTCGCCGGCGGCGAGGCGCGCGCCGGCCCGGACGCCACGAACGGCGACGGTCTGCGGGCTGCCGCCGACGCGGGACCGGGACCCGATCCGCACGCAGCAGACACCGAGCGACACGGCGGTCGCCACGAAGGCCACTCGACCGCCGACTTCAAGCGCCGCTTCTGGATCAGCCTGGCGCTGACCGTCCCGATCCTTCTGCTCTCGCCGCCGATGTTCCTCTTCGAGCGCGGCGTGCTCGACGCCGCGAGCGTCGAGTACCTGGTGCTCGCCCTCGCCACCGCGGTGTACGCCTACGGCGGCTGGCCCTTCCTGCGCGGCCTCGTCCGTGAGGCCGGGAACCGCGCCCCGGGCATGATGACGCTGGTAGCCGTCGCCATCACCACAGCCTGGGCGTACAGTGCCGCGACGGCACTCGGGTTCGGCGGCGAGGCTCTCTACTGGGAGCTCGCCACCCTGATCGACATCATGCTGCTCGGGCACTGGATCGAGATGCGCTCGGTCGGCGCAGCCTCGCGCGCCCTCGAGGAGCTCGCCCGCCTCATGCCGTCCGTGGCCCACCGGCTGCACGACGGGGAGACCACGGACGTGCCGCTCGAGCAGCTCGGGATCGGCGACCGGGTACTGGTCAAGCCCGGGGAGCGGATGCCGGCCGACGGTGTCGTCGAGGACGGCGACTCGGCGGTCGACGAATCGATGCTCACCGGTGAGTCGCTGCCGGTGGAGAAGGGCGCCGGCGACGCCGTGGTGGGCGGCGCGATCAACGGCGAGGGCGCCCTTGTCGTGCGCGTCCAGAAGGCCGGCGCCGACTCGTTCCTCTCCCAGGTCGTGGACCTCGTGCGCGAGGCTCAGGAGAGCAAGTCCAGGACACAGGACCTCGCCGATCGCGCGGCGCGCGTCCTGACGATCGTCGCGCTAGGCGGCGGCGCACTGACGTTCGCACTCTGGATGCTGGCCTCGGAGCGTCCGGGCAGCTACGCCCTCGAGCGCGCCGTCACCGTGATGGTCATCGCCTGCCCGCACGCCCTCGGGCTCGCGATCCCGCTCGTCGTCGCCGTCTCCACGGCGATCGGTGCCCGTAGCGGCCTGCTCGTGCGACAGCGGGCCGCCTTCGAACACGCACGCCTCGTCGACACCGTCGTCTTCGACAAGACGGGGACGCTGACGCGGGGCGCCTTCGGCGTGACCGACATCGCCGTGTACGACGGCGCCGGCGAGGAGCGCGTGCTCGCGCTGGCCGGCGCGGTCGAAGCGAGCTCGGAGCACCCGATCGCCAGGGCCATCGCTGCGGCCGCGCGCGAGCGCGTCCGGTTGCCGCGCAGCGAAGCCTTCCGGGCCCTGCCCGGCAAGGGCGCAGAGGCGCGCGTGGGGGATCGGAGCGTCGCCGTTCTGAGCCCCGGCGCTCTGAGGGAGGAGGGCATCCAGCTTCCCGACGAGGAAGGATTCAGAGGCTTGTCCGAGGCCGGCAAGACCGTGGTCTTCGTGCTCGTCGACGGCCGGCCCGCCGGAGCCGTCGCACTCGCCGACGTCGTCCGCGACGAGTCGCGCGAAGCAGTCCGGCTCCTGCGCGAGGCCGGCGTCCACCCGGTGATGCTGACCGGGGACAATACGCGCGTTGCGGCCTGGGTGGCGAAGGACCTCGGTATCGAGGAGTACTTCGCCGAGGTCCTGCCCGGCGACAAGGCCGCCAAGGTCCGCGAACTGCAGACCGAGGGCCGCCTGGTGGCGATGGTCGGCGACGGCGTGAACGACGCCCCGGCGCTGGCCCAGGCCGATGTCGGCATCGCCGTCGGCGCAGGCACCGACGTCGCCGTCGAGACCGCCGACATCGTGCTCGTTCGCGACGACCCGCGCGACGTGGTCGCCGTCCTCGGGCTCGCGGGACGTACCTACCGCAAGATGGTCCAGAACCTGCTGTGGGCGACCGGCTACAACGTCGTCGCCATCCCCCTGGCCGCCGGCGCCCTGGCGTGGGCAGGCGTGGTGCTGCAGCCCGCGGTGGGCGCCGCGCTCATGTCGGTCAGCACGGTGGTCGTCGCCATCAACTCGCGGCTCTTGAAGGGGTGAACGTCGGCGGCGCGTGACCGAGCGTCATCCCCCTGGCGGTGGCATTGCCCTGCGTCGTGACCTGCGGCGCGACCGCGCCGCCGTGCTCAGCCTCAGCCGAAGTGGCAGCTGCGCAGCTCCTCGAGGTCGGGCTTGCACGGGTCGGCGAGCGCGTTGCGCAGGTAGCTCGCGAAGGTCTGCCGCACGTGCCCGGAGTCGCAACGCGGGCAGCGGGTGCCCTCCGCCTCGGGCGTCTCAGGCAGGTCGAGTGCGAAGCCCTCGCCGCAGTCGAGGCAGATGAAGTCGTGGGTCGGCATGCGTGCAGGATACCTCGAAATGACCGAAAGGCCGCCACGGTCCGCTACAATCACAGGCCCTGCCACGAGGGGTGGCAACCGGCGCGTGTGGCGGGAGGATCGGCGGGAGCACTGTGGGCTGGTTCGAAGCTGACAAGGCGAAGTACGTCACGCTCGCGACGGCCTGGGTCGTGCCGGCCTCGCGGCGCTGCGTGCAGTGCGGCGTCTGCTCCTTCAACTGCCCGATGGAGATCGACGTCCGCGGCCGCGTGTGGCGCGACGAGCCCGTGAGCGACGGCCGCTGTCTGACCTGCGGCGAGTGTGTGAAGCGCTGCCCGCGCGGGCTGCTGCGCTTCGCGCCCATCCCCGCGGCGGAACGCCGCCCCAGCGAACCGCAGATCCGCTGACATGGCCCGGCGGCACGTCCTGATCGGCGGCGGACCGGGCGCCATCGCGGCGGCCGAGGCCATCCGAACGGTCGATCACGAAGCCGAGATCGTCGTCGCCATCGCCGACCCGCACGGCTACTACTCGCGTCCCGGACTCGCCTATCTCCTCGCCGGCGAGTTGCCCGTGGAACGGCTCTTCCCTCTCGCCCCCGCCCAGCTCGCCCGCCTGCGCGTCGAAGTGGTCCGTGAGCGCGCGGTCGCCGTGGACGTCGATCGACACCGGGTGACCCTCGCCGGCGGGCGCGAGCTCGCCTACGACCGCCTGCTGCTCGCGACCGGGTCCCAAGCGGTGCCGGCGAAAGTCGCCGGCGCCGAGCTGGACGGGGTCGTCAAGTTGGACGACCTCGAGGACGCCCGCGACATCATCCGTCGCTGCCGGACCGCGAACGCAGCGGTGGTGGTCGGGGGCGGCATCACCGCGCTCGAGCTCGTCGAGGGTCTGGCGGCACGGGGGGTGCGCGTCGACTATCTCATGCGGCAGGACCGCTACTGGAGGAACGTCCTCTCAGAGGCCGAGTCACGACTGGTCGAGGACGGTCTGGCTCACGAGGGCGTGCGTCTGCGTCATCACACCGAGCTCGCCGCCATCGTCGGTCGAAACGGCCGCGTCGTGGGTGTGGAGACCTGCGACGGGGCGACCATCCCCTGCGAGCTCGTCGCCGTCGCCATCGGCGTGCGGCCGCGCATCGAGCTGGCGGAGGCGGCCGGCCTCGAGTGCGGCCGCGGCGTGCTCGTCGACGAGTACCTCCGCGCCGGCGTCGACGATGTCTTCGCCGCCGGGGACATCGCCGAGACGCGCGATCCCGCGACCGGGCGCGGCACCCTGGACGTGCTGTGGAACTCGGCGGTGGCCAAGGGCCGCGTCGCCGGTCTCAACATGGCCACAGGGCCCGCCCACGTCTACGAGAGCCCGGCCGCCCTCAACATCACACGCCTGGCCGGCCACAAGACGACGATCATCGGCACCGTCGGCAACGGCGAGGACACCGACCTCCAGGCGCTCGCCCGCGGCGACAGCCAGAGCTGGTCGGAGTTGGGCCCGGCGGCACTCGTGACCGCACGGAGCCGCACTGCCCGTGTCCGGCTCGAGCTGGGCGAACGCACGCTCCTCGGGGCGGTCGTCATGGGCGATCAGGCTCTCTCCTTCCCGCTTCAGGAGCTGGTGGAGGCCCGCGCCGACGTGAGCGGCATCGCCGAGCGCCTTCGGGAGCGGGAGGCGCCGGTCGCCGACATCGTCACTGCCTACTGGCAGGACTGGACGGCACGGCATGCCTAGACGTGCCCCGGAACTCTGGTACGCGTCAGGAGCGATCCTGGTGGTGACGCTCGGCTACGGAGCAGCGTACCTGCGGGCGGACGCTCTGCCGTCGGCATCCGGGCTCGCCGGCCACGGCATCGGGATCGCGGGATTCGTCCTGATGCTGATGACGGCGACCCTCTACTCGGTGCGGAAGCTGCGCACCGCGGCGCGCTGGGGCAGCATGGCCGCCTGGCTGCGGTTTCACATGGTGACCGGTCTCGTCGGGCCGTACATGGTCCTGCTCCACACGACGATGCGGTTCCGGGGGCTGGCCGGACTCGCGATGCTCCTGACCGCGGTCGTCGTTCTCAGCGGCCTGATCGGCCGCTATCTCTACACGGCCGTGCCGCGTGACCTCGGGGACGGCAACGGAGCTCCCCGGGAAGGCAGAGGCCTGGCGTCCTCGGCGGACCAGCGCGAGGTCGCCCGTCGGCGCGCCCGGCTCGCCGGGCGGAGGAGGGCCCTCGCGGTCTGGCACGCCCTGCACGTCCCGCTCGCCTGGGCGCTCTTCGCCGCGGCCTTCGTCCATGTCGTGGCGGCCCTCTACTACGCGACTCTGCAGCGCTAGCGTGAGCCGGTGAGGTACGCATGAGCACGAGACCGGCCTTTCTCTCCAGCCTTGGGATCGCGGCCGTCGTCGTCCTCCTCGCGGCCGTTCTCGCGTGGGCTCTGGCGAGGGGTCCGGGGCTGTACAGCCCCGGA
>DATHSP010000060.1:0-5122 GCA_035464075.1 Thermoleophilia bacterium
CGTCGCCGGGTCGGCGTCAAAGCGCCGGGCGGCGTCGACGAGCAGAGCGGGATCGACGCCGCCGTCTCCGTCCAGCCGCACCCCAGCCACCGCCACGCCGCGCAGCTGCAGGCGGCGGTACCGGTCGGCGGCGGGGCGGGCAAGGCCGGCGACGAAGGCGTCGCCCTCGCCGGCCGATTCATCCGTCGCCGCCAGGATCACTGCCCGGATCTGGCCCAGGTCGATGGTCCTCATTCGCCCTCCATCCCCTCCTGCATCTCCGCGTAGAGACGCTCGGTGTCTTCGCGGCGGCACAGCTCGGTGCCCGCGGTCATGACGGCGGCCGCGCCGGCGGCGACGCCGAAGCGCACGGCCGCCAGCAGCTCCCACCCGCGCGCCAGCGCCAGCACCGTGCCACCGACCATGCTGTCGCCCGCGCCGACCTTGCTGCGGATCGGCACCGTCGGCGTGCGGATCGGGGTGACCGATTCAGCCGTCACCACGAGCGCGCCGCCGGCCCCCAGCGAGAGCACGAGCACCTCGACCTGCCCGCACTCGACGAGGTGCCGCGCGGCATCGACCTGCTCGTGCTCGCCCTCGAGTTCCTCGCCCACAAGCTCACGCAATTCCCTAAGGTTCGGCTTGAGCATGAAGGTTCCCACTTCGACGGCGTGCCGCAGCGGCTCGCCGGAGGTGTCGACGATGAGGTGCGCGCCGCCGTCCCTCGCGACCTCGGCGACGTGGCCGAAGAAGTCCTCGGGCATGCCCGGCGGCAGGGAGCCGCTGGCCACGAGGTAGTCGGGCGTGGGGTCGAGGGCGGCGAGCTCGTCGAGACACCGCCGCCACTCCGCCTCCTCGACCGTGGGCCCGGGCATCCCGAAGCGATACTGCAGCCCGGAGGCCTCCTCGTACACGATCAGGTTCTCGCGCGTCCACTCATCGACCGGCAGGGCGCGATGTGCCACGCCCTCGCCCTCGAGCAGGTCGCAGAGCATCTCCCCGGGCGGTCCGCCGGCGAGGTAGAGCGCCGTCGCGTCGCCACCCAGCCGGTGCACGGCGCGCGCCACGTTGACGCCCCCGCCCCCGGGGTCACGGCGCGGGCGCCCGCAGCGCAGCTTCTTCTCGGGGAGCACCTGCGAGACATCGGTGTTGATGTCCACGGTGGGGTTGACGGTCAGCGTCACGATGCTCTTCACGCGGCTCCCTCCCTGTGGCCGACCGGCAGTCGCCCTCACCAGGTCGTCGATCACGTCCTCCTCCACGCCGCCCAGCGTCAGCTCGCCTTCTCCAGCCGCTCGGCGATCCAGACCTTGATGATCGACTGGCGGGTGACACCCAGACGGTGCGCCTCGCGATCCAGCGACTCGATCATCCAGACGGGGAAGTCGACGTTCACACGACGCTGCTCCTTGAAAGGCCGGGTGGCGGTCGTCATATCGAGGTCGTCGATCACGTCCTCGACCCCGTCGTCGAACTTCTTGTCGAACTCACTCGCCTTCATATGCCTGAACCTCCTTCGGGCGCGACCTCCGCACCGAGATGAGCCTGATCGCGTCACCGCGATACGTGACGACGGCCGACCAGTGCTTAGCCCCGATTCGCCCGATGACGACGAAACGCGCTTCCTGCCCGGTCCGGGCCGCGATGCGCAACAGAGTCTCGTCGAGCCACAACGCCTGGGCCTCGATGAAGTCGATGCCGTGCTTTGCCTTGTTGGCCCGGCTCTTGCGCTCGTCGAACTCGAATCGCACGCACGCTCCTTCGCCATCGTGGTATGGAAAGTATACCTTTCCAGTATATCTACGCAAGCCTTTCCTGCCCGACCATCGCGCAATGTCGGTGCCTCTCTGATTCTCTGGACCGCCCAACGCCGCCAGCCGAGCGCCGCCGGCACCGGGGAGGCGTTTTCTCTCCACCTGACACGGTTGGAGGGCGAGGTCTGCCGACAGGGACACCCGGGTATGACCCGCAGCGATGCCGCGCCCAACATGAGACGAGCGCGGCGAGGGTGCACGGCGGCGAGCCTACCGTTCGCGGCCCTGCGCGGCGCACCGCGACACGCCGACCCGCTACCATAAGGGCCGGCCACACCGAACCGACACCACCGGCAGTGAGGGGACGCATGGATCCGTGGGTATGGGCGTACGAGGGCTTCGACCCCGAGAACGAAGGGCTCCGCGAGGCGCTCTGCACGCTGGGCAACGGCTACATGGCGACGCGCGGTGCGGCGGCCGAGTCGGCGGCCGACGACGTGCACTACCCGGGCACGTACCCCGCCGGCGTGTACAACCGCCTCGACACGGAAATCGCCGATCAGACGATCACCAACGAGTCCATCGTGAACATCCCGAACTGGCTCGTGCTGCGGCTGGCGGTCGACGACGGGCCGTGGGTCGACCTGCGCGAGGTCGAGCTGCTCGACTACCGCCAGGAGCTCGACCTGCGCCGCGGGGTCCTCACGCGCACGGCCCGCTTCCGCGACGCCGAGGGGCGTACGACGCGCACCGTCGAGCGCCGCATCGTCCACATGGGTCTCCCCCACCTCGCCGCCCTGCAGACGACGATCACGGCCGAGGACTGGGAGGGACGCCTGGGGGTGCGCAGCGGCATCGACGCCTCGGTGACCAACTGGGGCGTGCCACGCTACCGGCAGCTCACGAGCCGGCACCTCGAGGTGCTCGACCTTGAGGAAGCGGACGACGAGACGCTCCTCGCGCGCGTCGAGACGGTGCAGTCGCACGTGCGCATCGCGGAGGCGGCGCGGACGCGGGCGTTCGTGGTCGGCGGAGAGGGCGCCGCGGCCGGAGCGGCCGCGAGCGAAGGGCGCGCGCCGGAGGCGCGCGCCTCAGACGCGGCCGCCGGGCGCGCGGCGCCCGAGCGGCGGCTGAGCCGCGACGAGGGCGTGATCGCGCACGAGTTGGCGGTCGAGCTCGCGCAGGGCGAGACGGCGACCGTCGAGAAGGTCGTCGCCGTCTTCACCTCGCGCGACGACGGCATCAGCGAACCCGGCCGCGACGCGCTGCTCGCGCTCGAGCGGGCCGGCGACTTCGCCGGGCTGCTCGCCGGCCACGAGACGGCCTGGGCCCACATCTGGGCGCGCTCGAGTCTCGAGCTGCCCGAGGACCCGGACGTCCTGCAGATCGCCCGCCTGCACCTCTTCCACCTCTTCCAGACGGCGGCGCCGAACACTCTCGACATGGACGTCTCCCTCGGGCCGCGCGGCCTACACGGCGAGGCCTACCGCGGCCTCGCGATGTGGGACGACCTCTACGTCTTCCCCGTGGTCGACCTGCGCCTGCCCGAGGTCACCCGCGACCTGCTGAAGTACCGCTACCGGCGACTGCCCGAGGCGCGCCGCATGGCGCGCCGCGACGGGCTGCGCGGGGCGATGTACCCGTGGCAGTGCGGCAGCAACGGCGAGGAGAGGGCGCAGAAGGTCCACCTGAACCCGAAGTCGGGCAGGTGGATCCCCGACGTGACCAACCTCCAGCGGCACGTCGGCCTCGCCATCGCCCGGAACGTCAGCCACTACCACGACGCGAGCGGCGACGACCAGTTCATGGAGGACTACGGCGCCGAGCTGCTCTTCGAGATCGCGCGCTTCTTCGGCTCGCTGGCGAGCTTCGACGCCGCGCGCGGGCGCTACGCGATCCGCGGCGTCCTCGGCCCCGACGAGTTCCACACCGGCTACCCGGGCGTCGAGAAGCCGGGCCTCGACAACAACGCCTACACCAACGTCATGGCGGCCTGGCTCTTCGGCGAGGCCGCCCGCCTGCCCTCGCGGCTCACCGAGCGGCGGGCGGCCGAGCTCACCGACACGCTGGGCATCGACGACGAGGAGCTCGCCAGCTGGGAGGAGCTCAGCCGCAAGCTCATCGTCCCCTTCCACGACGACGGGGTGATCAGCCAGTTCGAGGGCTACGACAAGCTCGAGGAGCTCGACTGGGAGGGCTACCGGGCGAAGTACGGGGACATCCACCGGCTCGACCGGATCCTCGAGGCCGAGAACGACACTCCGAACCGTTACAAGCTCTCCAAGCAGGCCGACGCGGTGATGCTCTTCTACGTGTTCGCGCGCGAGGAGCTCGAGGCCGTCCTGGGCCGCCTGGGCTACGAGCTGCGGCCCGAGCAGGTCACGGCGACGATCGACTACTACCTCGAGCGCACGAGCCACGGCTCGACGCTGAGCGACGCGGTCTTCGCCTGGGCGCTGGCGCGCGAGGGCCGCGAGGACGCCTATGCGCGCTTCATGAGGACGCTGCGCAGCGACGTGGACGACATCCAGGGAGGGACGACGCCGGAGGGCATCCACCTCGGCGCGATGACCGCCGGCGTCGACCTCCTGCAGCGCTGCTTCACCGGGCTCGAGCACAGGGACGGCGTGCTCGCCGTCGACCCGCGCCCGCCGGCCGAGCTCGGCCCGATCGACGTCGACTTCGCCTACCGCGGCCACCCGCTGCGGCTCGAGCTCGCGCGCGGGCGCGCACGCCTGTCGAGCCGCTCCGACAAGGCCGCGCCGGTGCGTGTGCGTCGCGGCGCCGAGCTCGTCGAGCTCGCCGCCGGCGGCGCCGTCGAGTTCGACTGAGACGCGAAGAGGGCGCCGGCGGCGATGCCACCGGCGCCCTCCCCGAGGTGCGGGGGCGCCGGCCTCGCGGCCGGCGCCCCTACGTGCACCTTAGCCTCTCACTTCTTCTGTGCGAGGTAGTACTTCCAGCTCTTGCCCTTGAAGAGCGGGATGCTGATCTTGCCGGTCTTCATCGGCGTGATCGCCAGGGCGTCGAGCGGTGAGCCCGGCTGCGAGTCGTAGATCACGGTCTCCATCTTGCCGTTGGCCTTCCAGATCTTCACGCGAACCAGGTCGTTCACGTTCTGGCGGTCGTCGCAGACCGAGACGAGGAACTCGTAGCCGCCGACCTCGTTCAGCTGGCCCTGGCCGCGGACCCAGGCCTTGCGACCCGATACCGCCATCCAGTCGAGCTTCTGGCTCACGAAGCTCATGTCACCGAGCGTGAAGAGCACCTTGCCGCTCGGGTACTTGCCCTTGAGCTTGTACTTGACGTTGGCGGCGATGCTGGCTTCGCCGGCCCCGGCGGGGTCGTCGAAGGTGCCGGCCATCGCCAGGGCGCCGGCCTTGCGGTGCACG
>DATHSP010000061.1:0-18577 GCA_035464075.1 Thermoleophilia bacterium
CTTCCCGCAGTGGGCGTAGTGCGCCTCGACCCACCACGCCATCGAGGGCGCGACGGCCACCCGGGCGGTGACGTGAGTGACACCCAGCTGCCAGGCGGGCCGGTCACGGTAGGCGCCGAGGTCGAAGTCCTCCGGGCGCGCGAAGTCGTGCGGCGCCCGCGAGGCGTAGGTGACGCGCGAGCGGATGCGGGAGAGGCGGAAGGTGCGCAGGGCGTCGCGAAGGTGGCAGCGCCCGATGAGGTACCACTCGTCGCCGACGAGCTGCAGGCCGAGCGGGTCGACGGTGCGCTCGCGGAGCTCGTCGCGCGAGATCGCGTAGTACGCGAAGCACACCGTCTTGCGCTCGGCGATCGCCGCCTGCAGCTTGGGCAGCGCGGCCGCCGCCTCCGGGGGCTCGTCGTCGGCGAGCACGGTCACCGGTGCCGCGGCGGCCTCGGCGAGGAGCTCGGGCCGGCCCTGGGCGAGGCTCACGAGTGCCAAGCGCAGCGGCCGCGAGTAGGCGAAGCGTCGCTCGAGAACGGCGAGGCAGGTGGCGAGCGCGAGGAGTTCCTCCCGCGTGAGGTCGACCGGTGTCAGGTAGTAGGCCGTCGGCGAGAGACCGTAGAGCTCGCCGCTGCTCTCCGGGTCGGGTGTCGCGGCGATCTCGATACCCAAGGCGGCGAGCTCGCTGCGGTCCTCGTAGAAGCGGCGCTTGAAGGCCTCGGTCGTCATCGACGGATAGCCTTCGACCAGCTCGCGGATCTCGCCCGTGCTCACCGGGCGGCCCTGCCTCGAGAGCAGCAGGGCGACCAGCGAGAGGCGGCGGATCAGCTTGTCGGCGTCCTTCGCGAACCCCTCTTCGCGGGTCGAGCGGCTCTTGGCGTTCACGGTGCGCGGCTCCGGTGGTCGAGTACGACGGGGCCTCGCCCGTGCGCGGGCGAGGCCCCGTCATCGTACCTCTTCGTTGGCGCCGTGGCGCCACGGCTCCTGCCGGCGCGGGGTGACGCCCGCGGCGCCGCAGGCCATCCCGGGGAGAGGTGACGCCTGTGCCGCCGCAACCCTCTCGAAGAGCGGTGACGCCGGCGGCTACCGCCCCGCCGCGGCGATCACCGCGTCGAACTCACGCCCAAGGTCTTCGGGGAACTCGAGCGTCGGACCGGCGAGGATCTCCGTGACCCGCTCCTGCGCCTTCTCGACGATGCCCTTGGCGCCGGCCGTCTGCCAGGCGTCGTAGGAGCCGGTCTCGCCGAGCCGCGCCTGCCAGAGCTCGCGTACGTGCCGTCGCGTGTGGTTGTCGAAGAGGTAGTCGCCGCCGAAGCCCATCCGCTTGATGAGGCCGACGGCCATCGTCTCGTCGCTGACCTCGACGCCGCGCAGGATGCGCTTGACCATCCCCAGGATCTCGTCGTCGACGACCATGTTCTCGAGGCAGAGGATGCGCGAGCCGTCGAGGAGGCCGGTGCCGAAGGTGACGTCGGCGCCGTTGACGTAGGCCATGAACATCGCCAGCGTGTTCTCGTAGGCCGACTGCACACCGGGCTCCTTGGCCGTGGTCGCGCCGGCGCCGTACCACGCGGGCACGCCGTAGAAGTCGGCCATGTGGCCCTGGACGGAGCGCAGCAGCATGACCTCGGGGGCGTTGCTCGCGTACGCCCCGCTGCTCATGTCCATCGCCGTCGGGCCGCCGCCGTGGATCACCTTGGCGCCCGGGAAGGCGAGCTGCACGAGCACGGCGGCGCTGACGAACTCGGCGTTGTTCACGACCGCCGAGCCGGCGACCGTCACCGGCGCCGTCGCGCCGAGGATCGGCATGGGGTAGAAGCTGACCGGGATGCCGGCCTCGGCCAGGGTCAGCGCCAGATCCATGCCGAAGCGCTCCTGGTGCAGCGGTGACACGGTGCAGATGATGGCCGTGAACGTGGGCCGGCGCTTGAGCTCCGCGCTGCCGCCGGCCACCGCCTCGGCCATGCGGATGAGGTGCCGCGCCTCCCAGTCCTCCTTGATGGAGACGACGATGCTGTGCTTGGCCGAGTGGCGCAGGCAGGCGTCGAACTCGTGCAGCACGCGGGTCTCCGGCGGGCAGTCCTGGGCCGAGACGACGGCCGACGTCGCCGACACGTGGTCGAGCGCCTGCACGACCTTGGCGCAGTCGGCGAGGTCCTGCTTGCGCGACGGCCTGACGGTACCGTCGGACTCGCGCCGGAAGACGCCGCAGCCGTCTGAGGAGATGTAGATGTGCTCGCCGTCGAGCGGCAGGTCGTACTCAGGTTCGCGGCCGCCGAGCACGAACTCGTGCGGCAGGGTGGCGAGGGCCTGCTCGACGAGCTCGGCCGGCAGCCTGGCCACGGTCGACTCGCGGTCGACGGGGGCGCCGTGCGCCTCGAGCACGTCGAGGGCGCGCTGGGAGTGGTAGGTGACGCCGACCTCGGCGAGCACGTCGAGGGTGGCCTCGTGGATCTGGCGGACCTCGTCGGCGTCGAGCAGCGCGAGCTTGACGCGCCGGCCGACGTGGCACTGGTCTGCGTAGGGCATGGGGCTCCTTTCAGGACGCGGCCTGCTCGGCCGCGGAGATGATGGCGCTGAGCTCGCGGAGGAGGTCGTCGGGGAGCGGCTCGGGTTCGACGGCGAGAAGCTCCTCGACCCGGCCGCGGGCGCGCTCGGCGAGCGAGGGCGCGCCCGCCGCTCGCCAGGCCTCGTAGCTGCCGGTCTCGCCGAGGCGGGCGCGCCAGAGTTCCCGGGTGTGGGCCCGCGTGTGCCTCTCGGAGAGGTAGCCGCCGGCGAACGCCTGGCGCTTGATGAGGTCGACGGCGAGGTGCTCGCCGTCGACCTCCACGCCGCGCAGCAGGCGGGTGACCATGCCGAACACCTCGTCGTCGAGGACGAGCTGCTCGAGGGCCATGATCTGCGAGCCGTCGAGCAGGCCGCTGCCGAAGACGAAGTCGGCCCCGGCGAGGAACTCGACGAGCATCGTGAGCGTGTTCTCCCAGGCCGCCTGCGGGTCGGTCGCCTTGGCCTTGGTGCCGCCGTAGCCGAGGCCGGCGGCCAGGCCGTAGAAGGCGGCCATCTGCGCCTGCACGCCGCGCAGCAGGACCGACTCGGGGACCGCGGCGAAGTAGGCCCCGGTGCGCATGTCGAGCGCCGTCGGCCCGCCGGCGTGGATGACCTTCGCTCCCGGGTGGGCGAGCTGGACGGCCGTCACGGCGGCGAGGATCTCGCAGTTGTTGACGATGGCCGTGCCGGCCGGCGTGACCGGCGCCGTCGCGCCGAGGATCGGCATCGGGTAGAGCATGAAGGGGATGCCGGCCGCGGCGAGGGTGAAGGCGAGGTCCATGCCGAAGCGCTCCTGGTGGAGCGGCGAGACGGTGCAGAGGATGGCCGTGAAGAGCGGGCGGGCGGCGAGCTCCTTCGACCCGCCCGCCACCGCCTCGGCCATGCGGATCAGGCTGAGGGCCTCCCGGTCCTCCTTCACCGACACGACGACGGCGTGCTTGGGCGAGGCGCGCAGGCAGGCCTCGAGCTCGTGGAGCACGCGCGACTCGGCCGGGCAGTCCTGGGCCGAGACCAGGGCCGCGGTGGCCGAGAGGTTGTCGAGTCCGTCGGTGACACGGGCCGCCTCGTACACGTCGCGCTTGGTCGAGTCGCGCACCGTACCGTCGGCGTCGCGCACGCGCGTCGCGCAGCCGTCGGCGGTGAGGTAGGCGTGCTCGCCGTCGACGGGCAGGTCGTACTCGGGCGTGCGGCCGCCGAGCGTGAACGTCCCGGGGATCGTAGCGACCGCGCGCGCGACGACGTCGGCGGGGATCCGCGCCACCGTGCTCTCGCGGTCGACCGTGCAGCCGTGCGCCTCGAGCACGTCGAGCGCGCGCTGGGAGTGGAAGGCGACGCCGACGTCGGCGAGCACCTCGAGGGTCGCCTCGTGGATGCGGCGCACGTCGTCGGCGGGGAGGATCTCGAGTCGCCGGCGGGGACCCACGAGATGGGCGTCGGCGTGGCTCATGAGGCTCCTTTCGAACGGACGCACTCGAGGGTGACGAAGGGTGAGGTCACGGCCCGCACGAGGGCGTCGTAGTCGACGGCGAACGCGAGCTCGGCGCCGGGCGCTACGGGCTCGGGGACGACGACGATGCCGACGTCGCTCGTCATGCCGGCCACGTACGCCCCCTCGACGAGGGGGCGCAGGCCGGCCGGCTCGCAGTCGCGCCGCCCGAGGGCGACGAGGGCGTACCACGCGTCGTCCCCGGGAAGGCGAGCGTCGGGCACGTGGCCGAAGGCGTCGCAGCCGGTCTCGCACGGCGGCGCCGGCGGTTTCCGCGAGCACTCGAGCACGGCGGCGGTCAGCACCGGGTCGCGCCGCTCGAGCCCCTCGAGCGCCGCCCCCGAGACGAAGTCGTACCCGTACAGCGGGCCGCCTCCGGAGCGGATCTCGGTGGCGAAGCGCGGGGCGTAGCCGTCGAGGTGCTGCAGACAGCAGGTGCCGCCGAGCGAGAGGGTGGGCTCGGCGGAGCAGTCGTCCGCCACCGCGGCGAGGACTTCCTCGGCCCGACCGAAGAGCGTCTGGCTCGGCAGCTGCCCGGAGAGGCAGGCGAAGTTGGCGGCGATCCCGGCGAGCGCGATACCGGGCAGGGCCGCGAGCCGATGGGCGACCACCGCCGCGTCCTCGGGGAGGACGCCCTCGCGGCGGTCGCCGAGGTCGACGGCGAGCAGCACCTCGAGCGCCGCGCCCGGGGCGTGCTCACCGAGCGCCCGCGCCGCGTCGGGGTCGGAGAGGACGACGCGGTCGGCGACCTGGGCGACGAGCTCGAGCTCGTCGCGCTGCGGCGGGCGGATCAGGGTGAGCGGCGCGAGCGCGTGGGCGGCGAGTCTCGTGAGCGCGGGCAGGCGCGAGTCGGCGAGGCCGGCGCAGCCGGCCTCGAGCATCGCCTGCCCGACGGCGGGCTCGCCGTCGACCGCCTTCGTGACGCCGACCAGGGTGAAGCCGGCCTCGAGCAGGCGGCCGGCGAGCGTCGCCGTCGCGGCGGCGACGGCGTCCAGGTCGAGCGTGAGGCGCGGCGGCGCGCTCACCGCGGGGCCCGTGCCGTGTCGCCCGTGGTCGCACCGCGCCGGAGCCCGCCGGGCGAGGGCGAGCGCCCGAGGCGGCTCGCGCCGGACGTTCTCGGACGGCGCGCGACGGGCGTCCTCGAGTGGCGCGCGCCGCTCGCTCCGCGGCGGCGCGCTCCACGGTCGTCAAGGTCGGGCGTGGGGATGTGTCGGTCGTCGGTCACTCTTGGTCCCTCACCGTGTCGGGGCGGCCGCGCGCCGCTCTTGGGACGCGGCCGAGGACGGGGACAACGGAGGCCGGATCGCGTCGGACGCTGCACTCCGGCGTCGTTGCAGGCGGGAGGGGTGGTATTAGAAGTCGTGGAACCGGCCGCCCTCGAAGGCGGTCTGACGGCGGTCGGCGCCGGCGGCTGCGAGCGTGCGGCTCACGCGACTCCTTCGTTGCCCGGAGAGGCCGAACGGCGGCAGTATACTGGCTCCGACGGTCCGGCGGTACCTGCGGGGGCCGCCTTCCTCCGGGAGGTGCGATGAGCGGCAGCGAAGGACTCCTCACCGTCGTCGACGGCCGCCTGGTCTTCGACGGGCACGACCTCGTCGAGCTGGCCGACGGCCACCCGACGCCGTTCTTCGTCTTCAGCCAGCGGCAGCTGCGCGCCAACATCGCCGCCATTGGGAGCGCCTTCGGCCGCCGGCACCCGGCGACCTCCATCTACTACGCGAGTAAGGCGTGCTCCAACCTCTGGTTCCTGGGCGAGGTCCTGCGCGGCGGCATCGACATCGAGGTCAACGCCGGCGGCGAGCTGCGCAAGGCGCTGCGCGTGGGCTTCGCTCCGCGGCAGATCATCTTCAACGGTGTCGCCAAGACCCGGGAGGAGATCGACGAGGCCGTGCGCCTCGGCGTGCACGCGTTGATGGTCGACTCCCTCTTCGAGCTCGAGCGCATCGAGGAGGTGGCCGCCGCGGCCGGGGTGGTGGCGCGCGTCGCCCCGCGCATCGACGTGTACGTGCCGACGATGACGCACCCCGGCCTCGAGACCGCTCATGGCGGCAAGGCCGGCATCGACCGCGACGACGCGGTGCCGGCCTTTCGCCGCGCGGCGGAGTCGCCCCATCTCGAGCCGGTCGGCCTGCACGTGCACATCGGCTCGCAGATCACCAGCGTCGACCCCTACCGGCAGGCCGTCGGGGCTGCTCTGTCACTGGTGGACGAGGTCGAGGGCGCCGCCGGCGTGAAGCTCGACTTCCTCGACGTCGGCGGCGGCTTCGCCGTTCCGTACCGCGAGGGCCCGGTCGTCTGCCACCCTGCCGACTACTTCTGCTCTCGTCTCGCCATGGACGACTACGCCGAGACGATCTGCGGCGAGCTCGAGCGCCGCCGGCCCGACCTGCGCCTCGCGATCGAGCCCGGGCGCTCCATCGCCGGCACGACCGCGGTGCTCGTGAGCCGGGTCGAGAACGAGAAGACGCGCGGCGTGCGCGACGCCCGCGGCCGCCGGGTGAGCGACGACCGCTGGATCACCGTCGACGCCGGCTTCAACACGCTGCTCGAGCACTTCAGCTACGCGTGGTACTACCGGGCCGTGGTCGCCGACCGGGCCGGCGAGCCGCCCGACACGGAGTTCCGGCTCGCCGGCCCGCTCTGCGACGGCGGCGACATCTACGTCGGCGACGGCGGGTCGGTCTACCGCACTCTCCCCGAGGCCACCACGGTCGGCGACGTCGTCGCCTTCCTCGACGTCGGCGCCTACGCGCTGGAGACGATGCACCCCTACAACGCGCGGCCGCGGGCGGCCGCCTACGCCGTCCTCGAGGACGGCCGCTTCGAGCTCGTGCGCCGGGCCGACGACGACGACGACCTCATCGCCCACGACGTCGTGCCCGGGGGCGCGCCGTCGACGTGACCCTCCGGCGGTGGCGGAGGCCCTGACGGTCGGGCCTTGGCCCCGGCTTGTCGTGCCGGTCCGCCTTGTACGACGCCGCTGGTGCCGACGGTCCTCGCCGCGGTCGTGCCGGCGGTCGTCGCCGCGGTCGCACCACGCTCGCGGCGGCACTATGCTGTGGCCCGCACGCGCATCCACGGAGGTCTCACAGTGCCGGCTCACGACTCCCCGTTGACGGTCCGCGACGGCCGCCTCTGGTTCGCAGGCCAGGATCTCGCCGCGCTCGGCGCCCGTCTGCCGACGCCGTTCTACCTGTTCAGCGGCGCACGCATCGCGCACAACTGCGAGACGGTCCGCAGCGCGTTCACGCGACGTCACGCCGCGACCGAGGTCTTCTTCGCCAGCAAGGCGTGCAGCGCGCTCTGGGTGCTCGATACGGTGAGGGCTGCGGGGCTCGGGGCGGAGGTCAACTCCGGGGGTGAGCTGTGGAAGGCGCTCCGCGCCGGGTTCGCGCCCGACCAGATCGTCTTCAACGGCGTGGCGAAGACGCGTGCCGAGCTCGAGCGTGCGGCGGCGGCCGGTATCCGTGCCGTGGTCGTCGACTCGCCGGGCGAGCTGGAGCGGCTGGGCGCGGTGGCACGCGAGCTCGGCGTCCGGGCCCGTGTCGCGCTGCGCGTCGACGTT
The DNA here is from genome assembly GCA_035464075.1 of Thermoleophilia bacterium. GTDB lineage: Bacteria > Actinomycetota > Thermoleophilia > UBA2241 > UBA2241 > UBA2241. The sequence continues at coordinate 7,581 of DATHSP010000061.1, forward strand.
CGCGTGCCGACCGACACGCACCCCGGCATGCAGACCGCCCACGGCGGCAAGTTCGGCGTCGACCTCGCCGACGCGCCGGCACTGGTCGCCCGGGCGAGGGCCCTGGACGGCGTCGACGTGCGCGGGCTGCACCTGCACGTGGGCTCGCAGATCGTCAGCGTCGAGCCCTACCGGCGCGCCGTCGAGCGCGCCCTCGATCTCGTCGAGCGGGTCGACGGCGACGGCTCGAGCGCCGAGGGCCTGGAGTTCGTCGACGTGGGCGGTGGCTTCCCCGTGCCGTACGTCGACCCGGGGGCCGAGCGCGCCCCCGGCGGCTACTTCCGCGTGACGACGACCCCCGACGACTACGCCGCCGTCGTCTGCGAGGTGCTCCAGCGCCGGCGGCCGGGCCTGCGTCTCTTCGTCGAGCCCGGCCGCTTCATCGTCTCCGACTCCGCGGTGGTCGTCACCCGGGTGGAGATGGCGAAGACGAAACGGCTGCTCGACGGCGCCGGCGAGGCGGTCGGCGAGGAGCGCTGGCTGCTGCTCGACTGCGGGTACGACACGCTGCTCGACCACACGTTCGTCGAGTGGTACTTCAGGATGGTGGTCGCAGGACGCGCCGCCGAGCCGGCGGACACCGCCTTCAGGCTCGGCGGACCCCTGTGCGACAGCGGCGACGTCTACCGCGGCGACGACGACTCGCCGTACCGTTATCTGCCGGCGGCGACCGGCGTCGGCGACGTCGTCGTGCTGCGCGACGCCGGTGCGTACACGCTCGACACGATGACGCAGTACAACGGCCGCCCCCGCGCCGGCGCCTACGCCGTCGACGACGCCCGCCTCGTGTGCTTCAGGCGGCCGGAGACCTACGAGGAACTGGTGAGTCACGACGAGTGGCCGCCGGCGGCCGTCTGAGCCGCGGCGGCTCAGACGGCCGCCGTTCAGCCCCGTGGCTCGTGCAAGACGTGGGCGGGCGGCGGGTGCGAGGCGCCCGCCGCCCACCGCTCTTTCACCACTTCGTGTAGACGCGGGCGAACTTGTACTTGGTGCTCGCGGTGCCGAGCTTCCAGTACACGTGGTAGTGGTCGGTGGTGTGCGCGTCGACGATCTTCTGGCCCAGTGAGTTCGTACCGACGCAAACGGCGACGTGGTCCCACGACCCGTTGCCCGTCCAGTCGTAGTAGATGAAGTCACCCCTGGTGATCAGGCTGACCGAGGTGACCCAGCCTATGCGCCGGCCCGCCCAGGCGGTGATCTGCCTGGAGCACGACGGCCAGGAGGCGCTCCAGCGGTCGTCGCTGGGCGAGCTCGTGCCGTTCTTGTCGTACCACCACTGGGGGTCGACGAAGATCTCCGGCATCTTGCCGGCCTTGGCGCACTGCGAGGCGTAGTTGCAGCAGTCGGCCGAGAAGCGGATGTACGTGCTGTTGTAGCTGAGCGCGTAGCGGTCGGCGTACGTGACGGCCGCGGCGCGGTCGTAGTAGATGACCTCGGGGTAGATGGCGCGCAGGGCCGGGAGGAGCGTCGCGACATCGCTGCTCACGAGGGCCGACCCGGCATCGCCGGGTGTCGCGGGGCGCCGACCCGCGGCCGCGCGCTCGAGTGCCGTCGCCTCGGCGTCGACCTGGGCGAGGCCGGCCCCGGCGGCCTCGAGCAGGGCGGGGGCCAGTGTGTCGACGCAGCGGTCGGCGACCACGTGCCAGCCGGCGGCGTCGCGGCGCAGAGTCAGGGAGTGATCGAGCCCAGAGGCCTCGGTCTCGGTGACGCCCCCGGCGCCGTGCCATGTCGTCGTCACGATCGTGTGCGCGCGGACGCGCGCCGTCGTGCCGTCGGGCCCGACGACCACCGAGCGCAGCTCGACGTCGCAGCGCACGGCGTCGACGAGGCGGCCCAGGCCGAGGTGTCGCCGGGCGGCGCCGCGGGCGAGCAGGACCTGGCGGCGGGCCAGCGGCGAGCCGGGTGCGACCCAGGCGCCGAGGATCCGGGCGGGATCGGCGGCCGTGACGGCGGTGGCACGGGCCTCGAGGTAGCCCCTGGCGGCCGCGGCGGGGTCGGCGGCGGCGGCAGGCGCCGCCGCGGAGGCGACCGGGGCGGCCGGCGCGCCGAGGAGCAGGACGGCGGCTCCGAGGATCAGGCCGGCGAGAAGCCGGCGGGCGGAGAGAGGACGGCTGGGCATGACGGACCCCTTTCGCGAGGTGGTATGGGCGTACTGACGGCGTAGACCAGCCAGTCCCCGTCGGTGCCGACCCTCCCCAGGGTGAACGCCAGCGTACGGAGCCCGCGGCGCGACGACGGCGTCGCGACGCGGACGTTGAGACGGACGATGGGCGCCGGGCCGCCCTGGACCGCGACCACTCTCGCGGAACGGAACCTGACGCGCCGCAGACGGTGCCAGAGACCGGCGGGCCAGCGCGCCCCGTCGGCGAAGAGCCAGCGCACCGCCGCGTACGAGCGGCGGTCGACGAGCGTGCAGACGCGGCGCGCGACGACGACGGCCGCGAGGACGTCGACGCCGTCGCTCGCGGCGGGCGACTCGGCGAGGTGCGGCTCGGGTGCCGGCGACGGCGACGGCGATGGCGGGGCGGGCTCGCGCCCTGCGGCCGGCCCGGCGGCGCAGGCGTGGACCGCGCCGGCGAGGAGCAGCGTGACCAGCAGGGCGCCGAGGGCGAGGATGCGCGGTGAGAGAGCCATGCCGCCATGCTGAAGGCCGGTCGCCGCAGGCTCAACGATGACGATGGCGCCCGCCGGTGACGTTCGTCGCCGACGCGGTCGGCGGTCGCGCCGCGAGTCGCCGGCGGCGCCCCTTCCGCAGGCCGCGACGCCGGCGAGGCTCCCCGCGGAGGCATGCGGCAGGGTGCCCCATGCCCTGCGGCCGTGTGAGAATCGGCGCATGACTGAGACACGGCACGGCGACGCGGGCGAGGAGGGGCGGGGGCCGGGGCCCGGCGCGGCGGGCGCCGCGCCGGGCCCCGGTCGCCTGCGTGCCGACGTGCGCCGCGGCCTGCGTGCCGGCCTCGCCACCTTCTGGGACCTGATCAAGATGATGGTCCCGGCCTACTTCGTCGCCCTGCTGCTCGAGCGCCTCGGCGTGATCGCCGTGCTCGCCGAAGGGGCCGAGCCCGTGATGTCCCTGCTCGGCCTCCCCGGCGAGGCCGCCGTCCCGCTCGTCGTCGGCTACGTCCTCAACATCTACGCCGCCATCGGCGCCATGGAGGCGCTGGCGCTCTCGGCGCAGCAGATCACCGTCCTCGCCATCGCCGTGCTCATCGGCCACAACCTGCTGGTCGAGGGTGTGGTCCTCCAGCGCGCCGGCATGAACGGCGTCGCCTTCGGCGTGCTGCGCATCGTCGCCGGGCTCGCCGCGGCCGGGGTCGCGAACCTCCTCATGGGGCTCGTCTGATGGAGAGCGCGGCCGCAGCCCCTCGTCTTCAGATAGGCGCTTCGTGATGGGGGTCCTCTGATGGACACCGTGACCGAGTTCCTGCGCACCTTCGTCGAAGGCGCCGGCGGCCTCGCCCTGCGCATGTTCGTCATCGTCGTCCCCATCATGGTGGTCATGGAGGTGCTGGAGGGGACGCGCCCCTTCCGCGCCTTCGTGCGCGCCTGGGCGCGTCTCGTCGGCCGCTGGCTCGGCATGAGCGAGCAGGCGGCGGCGCCGACCGTGATCGGCTTCCTCTTCGGGCTGGCCTACGGCGGCAGCCTCATCGTGCGCGACACGCGGCGCCACAGCCTGCGCCGCCGCCAGGTCTTCCAGATGAGCGTCTTCCTCAGCATGGTGCACGCCGTCGTCGAGGACTCGCTGGTCTTCGTGGCGGTCGGGGCGAGCGCGTTCTGGATCGTGGTCTACCGCTGTGCGTGGGCGGCCGCGGTGACCGTCGTGCTCGGCGCCGTGGCCGTCGCCCTCGTCGAGCGACGGCGGGCGCGACGGTCGCGCCCGCCCGTTTGACCGCGGCGTCCCGGGGGCACGTGCGTTGACACCCGCACCGTGGTCGTCTTGTACTAGGTGCGGACACCATCACGAGAGGACACGGCCATGACCAGGGTCCGGAGCATCACCGAGCTCATCGGCGGCACCCCGCTGCTGCGTCTGAACAGGATCTCCGACGAGAGTGGCGCCGAAGTCTACGGCAAGCTCGAGTCCTTCAACCCCGGCGGCAGCGTCAAGGACCGCATCGGGCTGGCGATGATCGAGGCCGCCGAGCGCGAGGGTCGCATCGGCCCGGGGCGCACCACGATCATCGAGCCGACCAGCGGCAACACCGGCATCGCCCTGGCCATGGTCTGCGCGGCACGCGGCTACGACGTCGTCCTGTGCATGCCGGAGACGATGTCGGTCGAGCGCCGCAAGCTGCTGCTCGCCTACGGAGCCCGCCTCGAGCTCACGCCCGGGACCGACGGCATGAAAGGCGCGATGGCGCACGCCGCCGACCTGGCGGCGGCCGGCGAGGACACCTTCGTGCCCCAGCAGTTCGAGAACCCGGCGAATCCCGAGGTCCACGAGCGCACGACGGCGGAGGAGATCTGGGCCGACACGGAGGGCGAGGTCGACGTGTTCGTGGCCGCCGTCGGGACCGGCGGCACCGTCACCGGCGTCGGGCGCCGCCTGCGCGAGCGCAAGCCCGTCGTGCGCGTGGTCGCCGTCGAGCCCGCCGCCTCACCGGTGCTCTCCGGCGGGCAGCCCTCGTCTCACCCCCTCCAGGGGATCGGCGCCGGCTTCGTCCCCGAGGTGCTCGACACCGACGTCTACCACGAGGTGCTTCAGGTGGAGGCCGACGACGCCTTCGCCGCAGCGCGGCGACTCGCCACCGAGGAGGGCGTCCTGGTCGGCATCTCGGCGGGCGCCAACGCTTGGGCCGCGGAGCAGGTCGCGAAGCGACCCGAGAGCCGCGGCCGCACGATCGTGACGATCCTCTGCGACACCGGCGAGCGCTACCTCTCGACGGCACTCTTCGCCGGGGGCGAGACGTGAAGGCGGGCGCCGGAGGGGCGTCGCCCGGGCTCTCCGACGAGCAGCGCCGGCGGTACTCCCGCCACCTGGCGATCCCCGAGCTCGGGGAGGAGGGGCAGGCCAGGCTGGCCGCCTCGTCCGTGCTCGTCGTCGGGCTCGGCGGCCTCGGGTCGCCGGTCGCCCTCTACCTGGCCGCCGCCGGTGTCGGCCGCCTCGGTCTGGTGGATGCCGACGTGGTCGAGACCTCCAATCTGCAGCGGCAGGTGCTGCACTTCACGGACGACGTGGGGCGGCCCAAGACGGCGAGCGCGGCGGCGAAGCTGGCGGCGCTGAACCCCGAGGTGGAGCTGGTCCCACATCAGGTCCGTTTTTCGCGCGCGACGGCGGCGGCGCTGGTCGACGCCTACGACGTGGTCGTCACCGCGGTCGACAACTTCCCCGCCCGGTTCCTGCTGAACGACGTCTGCGTGCTGCGCCGGCGCACGCTCGTCGAGGCGGCGATCCTCCGCTTCACGGGGCTGGCGATGACGGTCAGGGGAGGGGAGACCGCCTGCTACCGCTGCGTCTTCCCCGAGCTGCCCGAGGAGGACGCGGCCGGGAGCCCCGCCGCGGCCGGCGTCTTCGGCCCGCTCGCCGGCCTCATGGGGTGCGTGCAGGCCTGCGAGGTGGTCAAGGTCATCACCGGGGCCGGCAGCCCGCTCTACGGCCGGCTCCTGCAGGTCGACGCCGCCGCGATGAGCTTCCACGAGGTCGCCGTCGACCGCGATCCCGGGTGCCCGGTGTGCGGCGAGCGGCCGCGGATCACCGGCCTCGCCGCGGCGGGGACCTGAATGGGCGCCGACGACACGGTCGCAGGGGTGAGCGGAATGGGCGCTGACGATACGGTCGCCGAGATGAAGCGGCCTGGGTGTCGACGGCACGGCCGCGGAGGTGAGCTGCGTGGACGATGACGCCGCTCTGACCGCGCTCGAGGCGCGCCTCGCCGCGCTGGGCTCGGTCTGCGTGGCCGTTTCGGGCGGCGTCGACTCGAGCCTCGTGCTGGCGCTCGCCGTGCGCGCTCTCGGCCCCGCGCAGGTCACCGCCGTGACGGCCGTGTCGCCGATCTTCCTCGTCGGCGAGCGCGACGACGCGAGAGCCCTCGCTGCCCGGCTCGGGGTCGAGCACGTCCTGCTGCCGACCGACGAGCTCCGCGATCCCGTGTTCGTCGCCAACCCGCGCGACCGCTGCTACCACTGCAAGGCGCACCTCTTCGACGGGATCGCCGCCGTCGCCCGCGAGCGCGGCCGTGCCGCGCTCGTCGACGGCGCCAACCTCGACGACCTCGCCGATCACCGGCCGGGCATGCGCGCGACCGGCGAGCGCGGTGTCGTCCACCCCCTGCTCGAGGCCGGGGTGGGCAAGGCCCAGGTCCGCCGCCTGGCGCGCCGCCTGGGCCTCGCCGCCTGGGACGCGCCGCAGCAGGCCTGCCTCGCCTCGCGCTTCCCCTACGGGGAACCGATCGACGAGGAGAAGCTGCGGCGTGTCGCCGCGGCTGAGGCGACGCTCCGCGAGCTCGGCTTCCGCCAGTGCCGCGTGCGCCACCACGGACCGCTGGCCCGGGTCGAGGTCGAGGCCGGTGAGATCGGGCGCGCCGCGGGGGCCGCGCGGGAGACCATCGCGCGGCGCCTTCGCGCCCTCGGCTTCACCTACGTGACGCTCGACCTCGACGGCTTCCGCTCGGGCAGCCTCAACGAGGCGCCCGAGCCGGGCGACGCCGCAGCCGGCCGCGGCTGACCGCCGCGGCGCCGTCGCCCGACGGCGGCGCCCTCCGGGGTCCGGCCACGGCGTGGTAGCGTACGACGGTGAGCGGAGAGGCGGCGGCCCGCCGCCACACCGGCGACAGAAGGAGGTGACGGCCGTGGTGCGCAAGCTGCTGGGTCTGGCGACGTTGGGGTTCGCCGGCTGCTGGTACCTGGGGAGGGAGGCGCGCGGCTGTCACTTCGTGAACCGCGCCGTCGAGGAGATCTCGCGCGACGTCACCGCCGTCTGCGAGCGCGACCCGGCGGCGACCAACAAGCTCGAGATCATCACGTCCTACTCAGGTTTGCATGCGCTCTGGCTCCACCGTCTGGCGCACAAGCTGTGGCGCCAGCGCGTCCCCGTGGTGCCCCGCTGGGTCTCACAGTTCAACCGCTTCCTGACCGGCATCGAGATCCACCCCGGGGCGCGCATCGGCCACGGCTTCTTCATCGACCACGGCTCCGGCGTCGTGATCGGCGAGACGACCGAGGTCGGCGACAACGTCACCCTCTACCAGGGGGTGACCCTGGGCGGCACCGGAAAGGAGACCGGCAAGCGGCACCCGACCGTGGGAGACAACGTGGTCGTGGGCGCCGGCGCCAAGGTGCTGGGCTCGGTGCGCGTCGGCGACAACGCCAAGATCGGCGCCGGCAGCGTCGTCGTCAGCGACGTGCCGCGCAACTCGACGGTCGTCGGCAACCCGGGGCGGCCGGTCCTGCTCGAAGGCCAGCGCGTGGGCATCCCCGACATCGACTACCGCCATCTGCCCGACCCCGTGGCGGAGGCGTTCAAGTGCCTCGTGGCGCGCATCGTCGAGATGGAGAACGAGCTCGACGAGATCCACCCCGACCGCCGGGGGACTCGCCGGGAGGCCGTGGCCGCGACCGAGAGGGTGCTGAAGGACCTGCTGCACTTCGACTCTGGCGCGGGGATCTGAGGAGGGCGAGATGGCGAAGGGTGAGGGACGGCTGGTGCCGGTCGACGAACTGCCGCGGCGCTCGCGGCACGGCAAGTACGCCCGCGTGCTCGAGGACTTCCTGCGCGGGCGTGCGCGCCACGCGAGGTACGAGACCGACGCCAAGGCCTCGAACGTCGCGGCGGCGCTGCGCGCCGCCGCCCGCTCGTCGGGCGCCGGCGTCGCCGTCAAGGTCATCAACGGCGAGGTGTACCTTTCCCGGGAGTGAACCGACGGTGTGCTACGATGACCGCCCGGGGGGACTCTGAACGGAGCGTGATCGCACCATGAGCCAGATACGTCGTCTCGTCCTCGACGTGCTCAAGCCGCACCAGCCGACGATGCTCACCCTGGCCACCAAGCTCGGTGACCTCGAGGGCGTCCAGGGCGTCGACATCACCCTGTTCGAGATCGACAACAAGGTCGAGAACATCAAGATCACCCTCGAGGGCGAGGACATCGACTTCCAGGACGTGTCCGAGGTCGTCCAGGACGCGGGCGGCAGCATCCACTCGATCGACAAGGTCTCGACCGGCCGCCGGCTCATCGAAGAGGCCGAGACGCCGCAGGACGCCGGCGCCCGCTGGCTGCGCTGAGCGCCGGGCGCCGGGCGCAGCCGTAGATGACCGGCGGGGCCAGTCGCAGTCTCACGGCGCGTCTCCAGGCGCGCTACCGTACCCTGCGCCAGTACCACGAGATCTCCGGCGTCGGCGAGATCACCCGGCGCTACTTCGCGATGAACGGCTTCGACGGCGTCCTGACGACGCTCGGCGTGCTCGCCGGGGCGTACCTCGGCGGCGTCGACCAGGCGCGCGCCGTCGTCGTGCTCGTGGTGACGACCGCGGTGGCGATGGGCGTGTCCGGGGCCTACGGCTCGTACATGGTCGAGAGCGCCGAGCGCGGTCGCGCCCTGCGCGAGCTCGAGGAGTCCACGCTCACCAGCCTCACCGACACGACGATCGGCGAGGCGTCCCGCTACGCCTCGGTCGTGGTCAGCGCGGTCACCGGTGGAGCGCCGTTCCTGGCCGGCATCGTGGCCGTGACGCCCTTCCTCCTGACCGCCTTCTGGTCGGTCGACACGGCCTACTACCTCGCCGCGGCGGTGGCCTTCGCCGAGCTGTTCCTGCTCGGCGCGTTCCTCGGCCGCGTGTCGAAGGAGCGCATCTGGGGCTACGCGCTGCGGCTCGTGGCCGGCGGCGTCCTCGCCCTCGCCCTCAGCCTGGCGCTGGGGAAGGGCGTCGGGTGACCGGCCCCGCGCCGCGGCCGTCGGCGGGCCTCGCCGAGCGGCTCCTCGACGGGCTCAACGAACCCCAGCGGGCCGCGGTGACACACGGCGACGGTCCCCTGCTGGTGCTGGCGGGGGCCGGCTCCGGCAAGACCCGGGTGCTCACGCACCGCGTCGCCCACCTGATCGCCGCCCACGGCGCGCGGCCCGACGAGATCGTCGCCATCACGTTCACCAACAAGGCCGCCGGCGAGATGAAGGCCCGCATCGAAGGTCTCGTCGGCGGCATCGCCCGCACCATGTGGATCAGCACCTTCCACTCGATGTGCGCGCGCATCCTGCGCCGCGAGGCGCAGCGCCTCGGGTACCGCTCGACCTTCTCCATCCACGACGAGGACGACCGCCGCCGCCTGCTCAAGCGCTGCCTCGTGGACCTGGACATCGACCCCAAGCGGGTGCCGCCGGAGGCCGTCGCGCGCCAGATCAGTGACGCCAAGAACCAACTGCTCGACGCGGCCGCCTACCGCGAGAAGGTGGCGGGCTTCCTCGCCGAGTCGGCGGCCGTGGTCTACGAGCGCTACGAGCGCGAGCTGGCGGCGATGAACGCTATGGACTTCGACGACCTGCTGATGAAGACGGTCGGGCTGCTCGAGCGCTTCCCCGAGCGCCGGCGTCACTACCAGCAGGCCTTCCGCTACATCCTCGTCGACGAGTACCAGGACACGAACCACGCCCAGTATCGCCTGGCCAGCATCCTCGCCGAGGAGCACCGCAATCTCATGGTCGTCGGCGACGACGACCAGTCGATCTACTCCTGGCGCGGGGCCGACATCCGCAACATCCTCGAGTTCGAGCGCGACTACCCCGAGGCGACCGTGATCCGCCTCGAGCAGAACTACCGCTCCACGCAGCGCATCCTCGACGTGGCCAACGCCGTCGTCACCCACAACCGTAAGCGCAAGGGCAAGCGCCTGTGGACGCCGCGTGGGGAGGGGGCGCCGGTGCGCGTGGTCGAGGTCAACGACGAGCGCGCCGAGGCGCAGTTCGTCGCCAGCGAGGTGCAGAAGCTGCTCGAGGGTGACGCCGGGGAGAGGGCGTACGCCCCGCGCGAGGTCGCCGTCCTCTATCGAACCAACGCCCAGTCACGCGTGCTCGAGGAGCAGTTCGGCCGCTACGCCATCGGCTACCAGGTCATCGGCGGGCCCAAGTTCTACGAGCGCGCCGAGATCAGGGACGTGCTCGCCTACCTCACCGTCCTCGTGAACCCGGACGACGCGCAACGCCTGCTGCGCATCGTCAACGTGCCGCGCCGGGGGCTCGGGGCGACGACGCTGCAGCGCCTGCAGTCGTACGCCGCCGGCGCCGGCGAGAGCCTGTGGACGACCATGGCCGCCGCCGCCGATGTGCCCGGGCTCACGCCGGGGGCGGTCAAGGCGCTCGACGCCTTCGTCGCCCTCGTGCGTGGGCTGCAGGCCGGTGTCGGGGGCCGCCCGGTCGCCGAGGTCGTGCGCAGCGTGCTCGACGAGACCGGCTACGAGGAGGTGCTGCGCGAGCAGCGCACCCTCGAGGCCGAGGGCCGTCTCGAGAACCTCGAGGAGTTCGTGGGGGTCGCGGCCGAATACGACCAACGTGCGGCCGAGCCCTCGCTCGACGGCTTCCTCCAGGAGATCTCGCTCTACGCCGACGTCGACTCGTACGCCGAGACGGGAGAGCTCATCACGCTGATGACACTGCACAACGCCAAGGGACTCGAGTTCCCGGTCGTGTTCGTCACCGGGATGGAGGAGGGCGTCTTCCCGCACCAGCGCTCGCTGGACGAGCAGAACCTCGAGGAGGAGCGCCGCCTCGCCTACGTCGGCATCACGCGCGCCATGGACCGCCTGTACCTGGTGCACGCCCGCGCGCGCAGCCTGTGGGGAGGGGCGCAGTACAACCTGCCCTCGCGCTTCCTCGGCGAGATACCGGCGCACCTTGTCGAGCGTGAGGTCGTCGGCGGCGGCGCGGCGGCGTGGAGCGGTGCGGGTGCCTGGGGCGGGTCGTCCGGGTGGAGCGGCGGCGGGGCCGCCGGCGGCCGCGGGGCGTGGGACGACCGGCGGGGCGGCGGGCCG
>DATHSP010000062.1:0-1816 GCA_035464075.1 Thermoleophilia bacterium
TCAGACCTCACGGGCGACTTCGCGGGTCTCGTACGCCTCGAACACGTCGCCCTCCTTGACGTCGTTGAAGCCGTCGAGAAGGATGCCGCACTCGAAGCCCTCCTGGACCTCGCGCGCGTCCTCCTGGAAGCGCTTCAGCGAGCCGATGCGACCGTCGTGGACGACGACGTCGTCACGCAGCACGCGAGCCTTCGCCCCGCGCTGCATGATCCCGTTGGTCACCATGCAGCCGGCGATGGTGCCGACCTTGGACGCCTTGAAGGTGGCGCGCACCTCGGCCTGGCCCAGGACGACCTCCTGGTACTCGGGCTTGAGCATGCCCATGAGGGCGGCGGTCACGTCTTCGGTCACCTTGTAGATGACCTGGTAGGTGCGTACGTCGACGCCCTCCTGCTCGGCGAGAGCCTGTGCCGCCTGGCTCGGGCGCACGCTGAAGCCGATGATGATCGCCTCGGAGGCCGCGGCCAGCATGATGTCGGACTCGTTGATGCCGCCGACGCCGGAGTGCAGGATGCGCACCTTGACCTCGGGGTGCTGGATCTTGAGCAACGCGTCGGAGAGCGCCTCGAGGCTGCCCTGCACGTCGGCCTTGACCACGAGGTTGAGGTCGAGGACCTTGCCCGCGGCGATACGGGCGAAGACCTCGTCGAGAGTGAGAGAACGCTCGCGGGCCAGGCGCTCCGTCTTGAGGCGGCTGGCGCGGCGGCCGGCCAGGGCGCGCGCGGCGCGCTCGTCCTTGACCACGCGGCAGAGCTCGCCGGCGATCGGCAGCTCGTCGAAGCCGATGATCTCGACCGGGGTCGACGGGCCGCCGCTCGCGAGGGTCTCGCCCTTGAAGTCGCGCATCGCGCGGACACGGCCGCTGGCGCCGCCGGCGACGATCGCGTCGCCGACGTGCAGGGTGCCGCGGTTGACGAGCACGGTGGCGACGACGCCGCGGCCCGGGTCGACGCGCGACTCGATGATGAACCCGCTGGCCTGCGTCTTCGGGTTGGCCTTGAGGTCGGCGACCTCGGCGACCAGGAGCAGCATGTCGAGGAAGTTCTCGAGGCCGACACGCTTCTTGGCGCTGGCCTCGACGAAGATCGTGTCCCCTCCCCACTCTTCGGGGACGAGGGCGTACTCGGTGAGCTGCTGCTTGATGCGGTCGATGTTGGCCTCGGGCTTGTCGATCTTGTTGACCACGATGAGGATGGGGACGGCGGCGGCCTTGGCGTGGTCGATGGCCTCGATCGTCTGCGGCATGACGCCGTCGTCGGCGGCGACCACGATGGCGGCGATGTCGGTGACCTTGGCGCCGCGGGCGCGCATCGCCGTGAAGGCGGCGTGACCCGGGGTGTCGATGAAGGTGACCAGCTTGCCCTGGTGCTTCACCTGATAGGCGCCGATGTGCTGGGTGATGCCGCCGGCCTCGCCGGCGGCGACGGCGGTGTCGCGGATCGCGTCGAGCAGGCTGGTCTTGCCGTGGTCGACGTGCCCCATGACGGTGATGACCGCGGGGCGCGGCTCGAGGTCTTCGGGCGCGTCGACCGCCTCGGTCTCGAGGGCGGCCTCTTCGTCGGCCGCGTGGACGATCTCGATCTCGCGGCCGAAGTCGCCGGCGAGCACCGAGATGGCCTCGTCGGAGAGCGACTGCGTGATGGTCACCATCTCGCCGTAGCCCATCAGGGCCTTGATGATCTCGGCCGTGGAGATGCCGAGGAGCTGGGAGATCTCTTTGACGCTCGCCCCCGAGGGCATCTTGACCGGGCCGCTCGGGATCGGCGGCGGCGCGGGTGCCACCGTTTCGCGCGGCTCGCCGCGCCCGCGGCGACCG
>DATHSP010000063.1:0-8450 GCA_035464075.1 Thermoleophilia bacterium
CTCCGCGCCTTGCGGCTGCACACGACAGAGGACGGGCGCGGGTGTCGGTCCCCGACTCCCGCGCCCGCCCCGTTCAATCGTCGAGACCGCCGGCGGCGGCGCGATGCTGCCGGCGGCGCCCCGCTCAGTCGTCGAAGTCGCCCTTGGCGCCCTTGTCGGCGTCCAGGGTCTTCGCCCGCTCGATGATCTTGGCGTCGGTCCACTCGGCGGGGTCCTCGATGCACCCGGCCTTGGGGCCGAGGTCGTGGGACCCTGCGGCGAGGATCGCCTCGACGCCGAGCTGCGCCGTACCCTCGGCGTTGAAGACCTCGGTCATCATCTTGTAGGCGAAGTCCTCGACCCGGCGGCTCATGCGCTCCCGGATCTCCTTCGGCTGCGCCAACAGCTTGCTCTCGAAGGGCAGGTTGAGGTTCTTGTAGTTGCCCTTCTTCCAGCCCTTCTCGTCGGCGAAGGCGACCATCTCGGCCCACAGCTCCTCGGTCATACCCTGGCCCTCGACCTTGATGAACCCGCCGTCGGCGTCGAGCTGCGCGTTGCCGTAGTCGTTGACCTCGAGGCCCCAGGAGATCATCTGCAGGGCGGTGGCCACGTTGGCCTTGGTGGTGTGGGTCCTGGCCGCGATCTCGCGCAGCCGCGCGGAGCTGTTGCCCGAGGTGCCGTGCTGGGCGCCGCTGATCGCGTAGGGCGTGAGCGCCTCGTGGATCTCGGCAGTGAGGTCGACCTGGATGCCGGCGTCGGACGCCTCGATGCCGTGGGTGGTGCCGTTGTTGAGGGCGATCCAGTCGGGGAAGATGCCGCGCGCGTTGAGCCCGCCGATGAGGAAGCGCGCCTCGGCCACCGTCGAGAGCCCCTCCTTGCCCTTGATCTCGCCGACCTCGGTCTCGAGCCCGGACCAGTCCGGGATGAACGGGTTGACGGTGATGTTGGCGAGCAGGTTCTGGTCGTCGGGCTGGTGCGAGGCGTCGATGGCGATCGACGTCATGCCGGCCTCGAACATCGTCGGGATCTCGACCTTCGCCTGCGCGAGGTCGGCGTCGTTCTTGATGCCGTAGTGGTCGGCGTGGATCGCGACCGGGATGGTGATGCCCATCTCGTTGCAGAGGGCGTCGACGATGCGCGCCATGTTCCAGTAGTTGACGGCGCAGTAGGCCTTCTGGCCGCCCTCCGACTTGGCGATCTCGACGATGAGGGCGGCGTTCGCCCTCTGCGCCGCCCGCAGAGCCCCCCGGATGACCAGCGTGTTGCGCCCGTTGGCCGCCATGGCGATGGCATCGCCCTTCGCCCGCATCGCCCGGTCGACGACCTTGCCGCTGACGATCAGCGCCCTGGAGTTGGGGAAGAGGGAGGTGACGTTGGGGGGACGGCCCACCTGGAGGGCTTTGTCGAAGTCCTGTGCATACGCCATGGAGGTCTCCTTCAGGAGGTTCCGGGTCCGCCGCCAAGGATTCTCGCCGGTCTGCGCGGCGGCGGCAAGCACGGCGGAGGGACCGGGAGGACAGGGCGGCGGGCGCGGGGTGGACGGATGGGGAGGGGCCGGCGCCCCTCGTAGTATCCGTGTGCCGGGACTCGTACTTTCCCGAGGTCACAGATCTCGGCATCCCGAGTAGCCTTCGGATGTAAGCTATGCCGGTCGTGCACCGTCGCATCGGAGGGCGCAGATGGGTTATCTCAAGGGACTGACCATCCTCATCGGGCTCATGCTGGTCGTGGTCCTCGTGACCGTCATCGCCGTCTTCGGCGAGCACGCGTTCTTCCTCTGGCTTATCGCCATCCTGCTGGTCATCTGGGCGATCTCGTCGGCGGTGGTGTGGCTTCGCTCCAAGTAAGTGGACTGAGACGTCGAACTGGGGGCACGCATGGGATACTTCAAGATCGTCGCCATCATCGTCGGGGCGCTGCTGCTCGGGTTCCTCGTGGCCAGCATCGCCCTCTTCGGCGAGCACGCGTTCCTCCTTTGGGTCTCCGCCATCCTGCTGGTCATCTGGGCGATCTCGTCGGCGGTGGTGTGGCTGCGCTCCAGGTGAGCGGCCCTGAGTTGGGCGGTCTGGCGCGCCAGACCGGACCAGCGGGAGACCGGCGGGGATGACCGAGCAGTTCCTCGACACGCTGCCCATCTGGGTCGTCTACCCGCTCACGGTGGTCATCCTGCTGGCCGCGATGGAAGGCGGCTACCGTTATGCCCTGGGCAAGCAGCGACGGGCGCCGGCCAAGTCCGATGCCGGGGTGGGCGCCATCTCCGGGGCGACGCTGGCCTTGCTCGCCTTCCTGCTGGCCTTCGTGGTGGGGTTCGGCTTCAACGTCATGCAGGAGCGGCGCCAGCTGGTGGTCAGCGAGGCCAACGCCATCGGCACCACGTACCTGAGAGCCGGCTACCTGGAAGAGCCCTACCGGACGGAGACGCGGGACCTGCTGAGCGAGTACGTGGATCAGCGGCTCGCCGCGACCGACAAGGGCAAGCTCGCCGAGGCGCGGGCCCGCTCGGAGGAGATCCACAGCGAGCTCTGGGCGATCGCCGTGGGGTGGGTCGCCAGGGACACCTCGGCCACGACCGCCCAGTACGTCTCGTCGCTGAACGAGGTGATCGACCTGCACACCGAACGGGTCGTGGTCGGTCTGCAGATACGCATACCGCCGATGGTCTTGCTGGCCATGTACATCATCGCTCTGGCCGCCATGTTCCTGGTGGGGCTGCAGACCGGCTACGCCGACAGGCGCAACCTCGTCGCCCTGGTCACCCTGGTGCTGGTCCTGTCGGCGGTCCTCTACCTGATCGTCGACCTGGATCGCTCGCAGGAGGGCCTGCTCCAGGTCTCCCAGCAGGCCCTGATCGACCTCAAGAGCAGTCTGCCCACCTACCCCTGAGGCGGCGGGCGCCGGGTTGACGGAGTGGGGAGGGCTGTCGGCGAGGGACCGTCTCGCGCACGGCTCGCCGACCCCGGGTCAGCCCTCTGACTCGCCCGCCTTGTGCTCCGGGCCCTCCTCGCCGTACTCCAGGTCCTCCTCGCCCTCCGCCGTCTCGACGAGGTACTTCAGCTTGCAGAGCGCGTGGTTCCAGAGCACGTCGTGCACGAACCCGGGGAAGGTGAGGCGGAAGAGCCACCAGGCGACCCGCTTGAAGGGGTTCCTGGGCTTGGGGAAGTCGAAGGCCAGGTAGATCGTCAGGAGGCTCCGCGTGGGTCCTTCCGCGGCGACGTCGAAGGCCAGGATGCCGTCGCGCGGGAAGCCGTCGAGCGCCCGGTACAGCAGGCAGTGCCCCGGCACGATCCTCTCGAGGGCGACCGAGAACGAGTACCAGGGCGGGGTCACCTTGTAGCGGATCGTGGTGCCCACCTCGGTCGGCGTTCCGGCCGTCCGTCGCACGCGGATGAGGCGCGGCGTGAAGTACTCGCGCGCCTCGTCGCCGAACTTCTCGAGCTCGCGGAGGATCGCCGCGCCTCCGCTGCGGATGCGGATGGAGAACATGCTCTCCATCTGCGGCCGCTCGCCGAACGGCCGGTAGCCGAGCGAGGAGATGAGGTCGGCCCGCCGCCCCTCGACGTTCTGCCTGGAGACGCCCGTCTGATAGCGCCCGATGCCCTTCCAGCTCAGCCCGAAGACCTTCTCCGTCACCCAGTTCCTCGCCGTGACCAGCGCCCCGCCGACGACGACCCGCCAGACCGCCACGGGGCGGAACATGCCGGCGAGGCAGCGCGCGTAACAGTCGTCGCCGCTGGCGATGCGCCACAGCACGTCGCCGAGCCGGCGCGACTCCTCGGGCTTGTTCCGGCGCTCGGTCAGCACGGCCTGGTAGACGACGCGGCTGAGCATCGGGCGGGAGAACACGACGTGCGTCAGGGCGAACACCGCGTGCCCCGAGCGGTTGTCGCGGTCGACGCGCGTCACCGCGGGCCAGTAGCCGCGCTCGAGGCTCCGGCGGTCGATGCCCCGGTCGAGCACGCACTGGGCGAGCGCGGCGGAGGTGAGGAAGGCCGAGTACAGACCGTCCTTGTAGAGGCGCGAGACGGCCAGGTCGCCGATGACCGCGAGGCGCTCGCCGACGCCGCCGCGCGCCGCCCCGACCGTCATGTTCGGGTGGCACACGCAGACGGGGTGGAACCCGGCACGCCGGGGGAGGGCGCGCTTGATGTGCGGGAGGTCGAGGAAGCGCTCCACGACCTCCAGGTACTGCGAGAGCGGCGCCCGGTCGATGCTCTTGCCGAGCAGGACCACGGTCGTCCATCTGCCCTTCGGGATGAGGGACGCGAGCTCGATGCGCAGGCCCTTCGAGCCGTAGGGGACGAAGTGCATCTCGCCGCGCATCGCGTCGCTGAGCTCCTCCTCGGTCTCCATCTCGACGATGAAGGCCTTGCGGACGCGCGGCGGGCGGAAGCCGGGGAGCGCGTCGGCCAGCGCGGTGAGCAGCGGGTCCGCGGCCACCTCCATGTCCGTCGCGCGGTTGACGCCTGCCGCGAACACGGCGAGATCCGCTTCCACGGTCTCGTCGCGCTTCTCGCCCGAGCCCGGGTGGCGGTACGAGATCACGGGCCTGCCGCTGTCGGAGTAGCGGATGTCGCCGACCTCGGCGTCGACGACGTGGACGCCCTCTTCAGCGGCGCGCTCGAGCAGGAACGAGTCGAGGTTCAGGTGCGCGTCCGGACGCCGCTCGGGGCGCGAGCCGCGGAAGACGCTGAGCATCTCCCTGCCCGGCGGCACGGGGAGCTCGATGCTCTTCCAGTCCCCGTGGACGGTGATCTGGCTCGTCCGCCCCTGGACGACGCCCTCGGGCAGCTCGAGCCCGTGCTCCTTCAGGGCGTCGGTGAGACGCGGGGAGATGCCGCCGGCGCAGTGGTTACAGCCCTTCCAGGCGGTGTCGGTCGGGCAGCCGTCGCCGGCAAGCTCCATCTTGCGCTCGAAGACGAGGAGCCGGAGGTCTTTGCCGCGCTCACGCGCCCCTCTCAGCGCCTGGATGCTGAAGAAGGCCGCCGCCGGCCCGCCGCCCACGACGGCGATCGTGCCCCCGTCGGGCAGGGTCGTGGACCCGTCGCGAGGGCTGTGCAGTGAGCGCATCCGCGTCACCGGCGCGTGGGTCGGCGGCCGCTTCCGCGGCCGCCGACCCGTCTGCCCGCGCCCCCCAGCGCTTACTTCGGCGGAGCCGTGTCCCAGTCGCCGCCGCCCTCGACCGGCGTGTCGGGCACGTCGGTCGGCTTGAGGTCGTCGGCGCACTTGGCCGGTCCGTAGTACACCATCCCGCAGGCGCCGCAGCGGTACTGCAGCTGCTCGTCGGTCTGGGTCAGCGGCTGGTTGGTCCGCCCGCACGAGGGGCAGTCGAGCTTGATCATCTCCATGTCGCGCTCCTTGCGGTCGCGGGCTCGCCGTCGGCCTCACTCGCCGTGTCGCCGTCGAGCACCCGGCGCACCTCGGCGAGGATCTCGTCGCGCAGCTCGTCGTAGGCGGCCGCCAGCGGCGGGCTGAGCCGCTCGCCGAAGTTGACGTTGTCGTCGATCTCGACGGCGAGGATGTGGACGTCGGCGTCGTCGGGCAGGTGCATGCCGACCGAGCGGCCGAGAGCCATCGCCGTCGCGAAGTTGGCGTCGTGCACGTTGCGCAGGTTCATCGTCTCGCGCAGGTCGGTGGCGTCGAAGCGGTACCAGGTGCCGGGCACGCCGCCGCGGGTCTTGATCGAGTCGAGCACGACGAGGCGGTCGTAGCCGGCGACGAGGTCGAGCAGGTTGAGGCCGCCGACGCAGCACTCGTCGATGACGTCGAGGTCGGGGCGCGGCCCGAGGGCCGCGCCCGCCTCGCGCGCCAGCAGGATCCCCACCGCATCGTCGGTGACGATGGGGTTGCCCATGCCGAGCAGCAGCGTCTTCACGCCCGGCTCGCCGGTCGCGTGCCGGCCGTCGCTGCCTTCGTCCATCGGCCTGTCGCCCGTCTTCACGCGCCGGCCGCTAGCAGTTGCGCCTGAACTCGCGGTACGGCTTGCCGCCCTTGATGATCTGCACCTCGAGCGGCATCTCGCCGGGCAGGCTGTGCGTGGCGCAGCTGTAGCACGGGTCGAAGGCCCTGAACGCCATCTCCACCATGTTGAGGATGCCCTGGTCGGGCTCGACGCCCGGCTTGATCAGGGTGCCGGCGACCCTCTTCGTCATCATGTGGATGGGGGCGTTGTTGTTGGTCGTGCCGACGATGAGGTTGGCGCTCGTGCACATGCCGTTCTCGTCGCAGGTGTAGTGGTGGGTCAGGGTGCCGCGCATGGCCTCGACGATGCCGACGCCCTCGCCGGTGATCTGCTGGGGGACGACCCGGTAGCCGTCGCCCGTGATCTCCGGGTCGTCGCAGTACATCTGCAGGGTCTCGGCGTTCTGCACCATCTCGACGAGGCGCGCCCAGTGCTGGGCGAGCTGCGCCTTGACCGGCTTGCCGCCGAGCGTCGTGTACATCTCGTCGTGGGCCTCCTGCGCCTTGGGCGTCGCCATGCGGTCGGCGACGTTGAGGCGCGAGAGCGGGGTGGCGCAGTAGAGGCTCGTGTCGATGCCCTCGACGAAGCCCTTCCAGCCGCGCTCCTTGAGGTACGGGAACTTGAGGTACGACCACGGCTCGACGTGCTCGGCGACCACGTTCATGTACTCGTCGGGCGCGTACTTGACGATCTCGTTGCCCTCGTAGTCGACGACGCGCACCTTGCCGTCGTAGAAGTTGGGGGCGTTGTTCTCGTCGACCAGGCCCATGTTGTGCACGTCGAGCGTGTACGGCCCGTTGACGATGAGGTCGACGTAGCCCTCGTTGCCGAGCACGACGTCGCGGAAGAGCTGCAGCGAGAACTGCGTGAAGTCGTAGAGCTCGGCGACCATGGGCTTGATCTTCTCGAGGTCCTCCTTGGAGCAGCCCTTGGCGACGCCGCCCGGCAGGCACCACACGAGGTGGGTGAAACGCCCGCCGAGGATCATCTGGATCTCCTGCGCCATCGCTCGCGCCTTGATGACCGCGCCGCCGATCTCGAGCCCGACCTTGTCGACCACGCCGAGGATGTTGCGCATCGCGGGCTCGCTGTCGGGGCCGCAGACGAAGTCGGGGGCGGCCAGGGCGTAGAAGTGGGCGATGTGGCTGTGGATGTAGTGCGCGTTGTAGTACATGTCGCGCAGCTTGTGGGCCAGCTCCGGGCACTCGTTGCCGAAGCAGCCGTCGACCGCTTTGGCGCTGGCCATGTGGTGGCTCGCCGGGCAGACGCCGCAGATGCGGGTGACGATGCGCGGCAGCTCCTCGATCGGCCGGCCCTCGACGAAGCGCTCGAAGCCGCGCAGCTCGGGGATCTGGAAGTGGCAGTCCTCGACCGCCCCGTCGTCGTCGAGGAAGATCTCGATCTTGCCGTGGCCCTCGAGCCGGGTGATGGGGTCGATGCTGATGCGTCGGGTCATGGCGTGACCTTCCTCTGGAGCAGGGAGGCCGGCAGTCCGAAGCGGTAGCTCAGGCCGGCGATGTCGGGGATGTCGGCGATGATCGTGTCGATCTCCTCCGGGTCCTTGCTGTCGATGATCGAGCCCAGGGCGCTGACGAACTTGGCCCCCTGGTCGGTCACGTTGGGCAGCGGACCGTAGCAGCCCCGGCAGGGCATGTTGGTGTTGGGGCAGCGCACCCCGCAGCCGGAGCGTGTGACGATGCCCGCGCAGGGGATGCCCTGCTCGAGCAGGCAGCGCTCGGGATCCTGGATGATCTGCCAGGGACGGTAGAACTTGGTGACCTTCTTCTCCTCGCGCGTGCGCGGGCAGTCCTCGCAGACGGCGACCTCGGAGGCGCCGACGACGGCGCCCTTGGGAGGAGCCTCGGCCTGCCCGGTCAGCGCCGCCACCAGCACCTGCACGACCGCCTTGACCTGGGTCGGCGCCGGAGGGCAGCCGGGGAGGTAGTAGTCGACGTCGACCACGTCGTCGAGCTTGTAGACCCGGTCGTAGAAGACCGGGATCTCGAGCTCGTAGCCGTCGTCGGTGCTCTCCGGCAGCGGCACCGTCTCGTTGCCGCTCTGGATCGACGGGTTGTGCAGGTAGGCGCGGTCGAAGATCTCGTCCTTCGTGGCCAGGTTGGCGAGCCCCGGGATGCCCCCGAGGTGGGCGCACGAGCCGTAGGCCACCATGAGCTTGCTCTTCTGGCGCATCAGCTTGGCGATGTGCTCGTTCTCGCTGTTGCGCACGGCGCCGTTGTAGAACGAGACATCGAGCTCGCCGTCGTCCATCGCCTCGAGGTCGGAGTACTTGCCGTCGACGGCGATCGGCCAGAAGCGGATGTCGGCGGCGGCGGCGATGTCGAGGATGAACTCGTTGGTGTCGAGCAGCGACACGTCACAGCCGCCGCAGGCGGCGCCCCAGTACTTCGCGATCTGCAGCTTCTCGGCCACAGTCACCTCCCCGCCGCGTCGGCCTGCAGCGCCGGGCGGATCGTGCTGGGCCCCAGCTCGCGGACCTTCTCGGTCATGTCGT
>DATHSP010000064.1:0-13030 GCA_035464075.1 Thermoleophilia bacterium
CCCCCGCCGCAGCGCCTCGGTGTCGAGTTCGCGGCGCCCGTCGACGTCGGCGGCGCTGCAGTGCCCGCAGCGATACTGGCAGCGAGTCGTGACGGCGACGGTCGCCGCCATCGGCGCGGGGTCGGCGACCAGCCATTTGCGCAGGAAGCTCTCGACGGTGCGTGCCTGCGCCGGGCTCGGCACCGGGGGGAAGTAGAGGGAGTAGAGATTGCCCTGTGGGCCCGACTCGATGGGCCGGATGACGTTGAGCCAGAAGAAGAAGACGAGAGTGAGGAAGAGCGCGCGCGGCGATCGGTAGCCGCGCGGCCAAACGGTCACCAGCGGCCCGCGGCTCGTCACGGTCAGGGTGGCGCCGGCCAGCCCCGGCGTCCGCATGAAGCGGTAGGTCTGCTGCACGTGTCGTCCCCAGCGCCTTCGGTCGTGCGCGTTGCGCCGAGTATACGCACGGTTAACGATGGGTCCGACGACGCCGCCGCCGCCACGCTGCCGTCCGCGTCGGCGGCGAGGTCAGACCGGCCGCCCGGTCTCCTGCCACTCGCGGTACAGCGCCGCGTAGCGGCCGCCGGCGGCCATCAGTTCGTCGTGGCGGCCGCGCTCGACGAGACGGCCGCCCTCCACAACGAAGATCTCGTCGGCGTAGCGCACGGTGCTGAGCCGGTGGGCGACGACGATCGCCGTGCGCCCGCTGAAGAGCACCTCCATGGCGCGCTCGATGCGGCGTTCGCTCTCGGCGTCGACGCTCGAGGTCGCCTCGTCGAGGATCAGCACTCTCGGGTCGGCGAGGAGGGCGCGGGCGAACGAGATGAGCTGGCGCTGGCCGGTCGAGAGCCCGCCGCCGCCCTCCTGCACCTCGGTGTCGTAGCCGTTCGGGAGGCTCTCGACGAAGTCGTGCACGCCGACGATGCGGGCGACGCGCTTGACCTCCTCCGGGTCGGCCGAGGGTCGCGAGAAGCGGATGTTCTCGAGGATCGAACCGGAGAAGAGGAAGGCTTCTTGGGGGACGACGGCGAGTTGCTCGCGCAGCGAACGCTGGGTGACGGTGCGCAAGTCGTGGCCGTCGATGAGCACCGCCCCCGCGTCGGGGTCGTAGAAGCGCGCCAGCAGCTTGACGATGGTCGACTTGCCGGCGCCGGTCGCGCCGACGAAGGCCACGGTGCGACCGGCGCCGATCGTGAAGCCGACGTGGTGTACGACGGGGACGGCAGGGTCGTACCCGAAGGTGACGCCGCGCAGCTCGACCTCGCCGCGCACGTCGGGCAGCGGCTCGGCGTCGGGTGCATCCTGGAGGTCGGGCTCGGTGTCGAGCACGGTGTAGATCTTGCGTACCGCGGCCATCGACGCCTGGAAGGTGTTGTAGAGCTGCGAGAGCTGCTGCAGCGGGTCGAAGAAGCTCGCCAGGTAGCCGATGAAGGCGACCAGCACGCCGATCTGCAGGGCGCGGTCGCTGACGAGCGTGCCCCCGTACCAGAGGACGATGACGACGCCCACCGCCGACATGAACTCGACGAAGGGGAAGTAGACGCCGCTCTGGATCACGGTGCGCATGTTGGCGTCGCGGTACTCCGCGTTGGCGGCGTCGAGGGCGGCGTAGTCGGCGTCCTCGCGGCGGAAGGCCTTGACCACACGCATGCCCGAGACCGACTCCTGCAGGTGGGCGCTCACGTTGGCGATGCGGTCGCGCACGAGGGCGTAGGCGACCGCCGAACGGCTGCGGAAGACGAGGGTCGCGGCGATCACCAGCGGCATGATCGACAGCGTGGCGAGGGCCAGCCGCCAGTCGAGCACGAAGAGGAAGACGATGGCGCCGGCGAAGGTCAGCGAGTTGGTGACCAGCGAGACGACGCCGTCGGTCACGAGCTGGTCGAGGGCGTCGATGTCGTTGGTCAGGCGGGAGACGATCCAGCCCGTCTTCTGGCGGCTGAAGAAGTCGAGCGAGAGCTTCTGGATGTGGGCGAAGAGCTCGCGGCGCAGGTCGAGGATGATGTGCGAGCCGACCCAGCTCACGAGGTAGGTCTGAAGGTAGCTGGCGCCGAGGTTGAGGCCGGCGAGGGCGACGAAGGCGACGATCACGAGGTCGAGGACGTGCAGGTCGCCCTGCGTGATGCCGCGGTCGATGGCGACTGCAAGCAGGTAGGGGACGGCGAGGCCGGTGAGGGTGACGACGATCATCGCCGCGACGCCGGCCAGGGCGCGGCGGCGGTACGGGCCGGCGAAGCGCGCGAGGCGCGCGAGCTGCAGCTCTCGCGCCAGATGGAGGAAGGCGCGCCAGCCGCGCAGCTCCTCGACGCTGGCGCCGCTGCCGTGCGGCCCGGTGTGGCGCGAGACGGTGGCCATCAGGCGCCCTCCGCCGGGCGCGGCTCCGCTGGCGGGATGGCCGGGCCGTCGCCGCGCTTCGCCGCCCTGCTCCCGGCGTCGCCCGCCGTCCCGCCTTCGGCCGTCGCCTCTGCGGCCTCGGCCTCGTCGAGCGTGCAGCGCTCCTGCTCGGCGCGTCCGAACATGCGCCGGTAGAGCGTGTCGCCGGCCGTGAGCTCATCGTGCGACCCGCGCTCGACGATGCGGCCGGCGTCGAGCACGACGATCTCCCCGGCGAGGGCGATGGTCGAGGGTCGGTGGGCGATGATGAACGTCGTCCGGCCCTTCATGACCTCGGCCAGCGCGCGGCGGATGCGCAGCTCGGTCTCGACGTCGACGCTCGAGGTCGCGTCGTCGAGGATCAGGATGCGCGGGTCCATCACGAGCGCCCGCGCGATCGCCAGCCGCTGCCGCTGGCCCCCTGAGAGCGTGAACCCGCGCTCGCCGACGACCGTGTCGTAGCCCTCGGGCAGGGCGAGCACGAAGTCCTCCGCCTGTGCCGCACGGGCGGCGGCGCGCACGTCGTCGTCGCTCGCCTCCGGGCGCCCCACGCGGATGTTGTCGGCGATCGAGATCGAGAAGAGGAAGGGGTCCTGGGTGACCACGCCGATGTGGCGGCGCAGATCGCCGAGCCTGACGTCGCGCACGTCGTGTCCGTCGATCAGCACGCGGCCGGCGGTGACGTCGTAGAAGCGCGGGATCAGCGTCGTCAGCGTCGTCTTGCCGCACCCCGTGTGCCCGACGAGGGCGACGGTGCGCCCGGCGGACACGCCGAGGTCGACGCCTGCCAGAACCTCGCGGTCGGCGTACGAGAAGCTCACGCCTTCGAAGACGACGTCGCCGTGCAGCGCCGGCAGCGGACGTGCGTCGGGCTGCTCCTCCATCTCGATGGGCGCGTCGAGCAGCTCGTAGACGCGCTCCCCGCTGGCGATGGCGCGCTGCGCGAGGCCGGTGAGCCAGCCGATGACCTGGGCCGGGTACACGAGCATCATCAGGTAGGTGTAGAAGGCGACGAGGGAGCCGAGCGTCAGGTCGCCCTCGACGACCTGACGCCCCCCGTACCAGAGCAGGAAGGCGACGGCCAGGTTGGGGATGAAGGCGATGAGGGGGATGTAGACGGCCCGCGTGCGCGCCGCGTTGACGCTGGCCTCGAAGACGCGCGTGCTGCGCGCGCTGAACTTGGCGAGTTCGTCGTCCTCGCGGGCGAAGATGCGCACGATGCGCGAGCCGACGACGTTTTCCTCAGCCGCCGCGGTCACGTCGGCGAGGCGCTGCTGGACGTCTTTGAGGATCGGCTGCAGCCGTTGGCTGAAACGCCAGGTCACGACCAGCAAGGCGGGCAGAAAGGAGAGCGAGAGCAGGGCCAGCCGCCAGTCCATCACCAGCAGGATCACGGCCACGGCGACCATCATGACGAGGTTGACGGCGAAGAAGACGAGCCCGTAGCCGAGGAACATGCGCACGTTCTGCACGTCGCTCATCGCCCGCGACATGAGCTGCCCGGTCGGCCAGCGGTCGTAGTACGAGAAGGGCTGCCGCAGCAGGTGGGCCCAGAGGCGGTCGCGCAGGTCGTACTCGATGCCGAGGCTCGCCTTGCCGCTGACGTAGCGCCGGGTGACGCCGACGACGAAGCGCACGACGCCGACGGCGAGCAGGCCGAGTCCGTACCAGACGAGCAGGCCGCTCTCGCCGCCGAGCAGGGCGCGGTCGATGGTGAGCTGGGTGATGCGCGGCACGACGAGACCCAGCCCCATCTGGGCGAAGGCGAGCACGAAGCCGGCGACGGTCAGCAGCTTGTAGTCGCCGAGGAGCCTGGTGATGCGCCAGAAGGTCCGCACCGCTCCAGCTTACCCCGGCGTCCCGACGGCGCGCGCAGAGTGGTGGCCACACGAGATGCGCCGCGCGCCGCCCCGCCGCCGCCATACCGGTCGGGCCCGGCCCCGTCGATGCACCGGCGGGTGTAACCTTTTCGCCCGTGGCTTCGTCTAACCCCAAAGAGTGGCGCACGCCGCCCGACCCGTCGCCGGCCGACCTGGCCCGCGCCGCGGCCGGCGAGCACGACGCCTTCAGGCTGATCGTGGAGCGGTACCAGTCGATGGTCTACTCGGTGGCCTACAACCTGCTCGGCGCGCACGTCGATGCCGAGGACGCGGCGCAGGAGGTCTTCCTGCGCTGCTACCGCACGCTGCCGCAGTACCGCCGCGAGTCCTCGTTCTCGACCTGGCTCTTCAGGCTGGCGCTGACGACCTCGCTCGACTACCAGCGTCGCGAGCGGCGACGGCCCGAGCCGGCTGAGCTGCCCGACGTGGCCGATGGGGCGCCGGGGCTCGGCGAGGGCGTCGACGCACGCACGCTCGTCGACGCCCTCGCCGAGCTCCCCGACGACTACCGCACGCCGACCGTGCTGCGCGACGTCTACGGGCTGCCCTACCAGGAGATCGCCGACCTCACAGGGCGGCCGCTCGGCACCGTCAAGGTCATGGTGCACCGCGGCCGCGCCGCGCTGCGTCTCCGTCTGCGCGCCGGCGGCGTGCGGGGTGACGCCTGATGGAGTGCACGCACTGCCACGGCCAGCTCAACCGCTACATCGACGGCGAACTCGGCTACGTCGAGGTCGCCGAGCTGCAGCAGCACCTCGGCTTCTGCCCCGACTGCGCCGCCGAGCTGCGCGAGCTCTCGGCCCTGCGCGGCACGCTGGCCGCGTGGGGAGGCACTGCGCTCGCGCCCTCGCCGGGGTTCGCCGAGCGCGTCATGGCTGGTCTCGCCGCCGAGCCGGCGCCGGGCAGCCCGCGGCCGCTCGGCCAGGTCGTCGACGAGACCCTCGACACGCTCGACCGGGCGCTCGGGCACCTGCCCCTGCCCGGCGGGCGCAAGGTCCCGGTCAAGAACGTCATCGGGTGGGCGCTCGCGGTGATCGCCCTCGTTGAGGCGGGCCGCCGGCGTGGTCGCCGCGAGCGTGAGGCGCGGAGCTGGTGACCCTTGACCGCGCCGAGCTCGAGGCCCTGCTGCCGCACCGCCCGCCCTTCCTGCTCGTCGACGAGGTCGTCGAGCTCGAGCCCGGCGTGCGCTGCGTCGCCGCGCGCACGCTGCGCGACGACGACTTCTGGTTCGCCGGGCACTTCCCCGGCAACCCGGTCATGCCTGGCGTGCTCATCGTCGAGGCGCTGGCGCAGGCGGCGACCATCGCTGCCAGCAGCGCGGGCGGAGCCGAGGGCAAGGTCGGGCTCTTCGCCGGCATCGACAAGGTGCGCTTCAAGCGCGTCGTGAAGCCCGGCGACACGTTGCGTCTCGAGGCCGAGATCACGAGCGTGCACGGGCCGGTCGGCAAGGCGAAGTGTGTCGCCACCGTCGACGGGCAGCTCGCCTGCCGCGCCGAGCTCATGTTCGCCGTGGTCGACGCGGCGGCGATCGCCGCCGGCGAGGCACGGCTCAAGGGGGACGCGCCATGATCGGCCTCAAGCGCGGCCTCGTCAAGGGCGCCCGCATCAGCGCGCTCGGCGTGCACGTGCCCGAGCGCGTGCTCACCAACGACGACATCGCCCAGTTCCTCGACACCTCCGACGAGTGGATCACCACGCGCACCGGCATCCGCGAGCGCCGCATCGCCCGCGTCGACGAGGCGGCCAGCGACCTCGCCGTGGCCGCCGCCGAGCGCTGCCTCGCGGCGAGCGACATCGAGGCCTGCGACCTCGACCTCGTGATCGTGACGACGATCTCGCCCGACCACCTCATGCCGGCCACGGCGTCGATCGTCGCCGACCGCCTGGGCGCGCGGCGCGCGGGTGCCTTCGACGTGCAGGCCGGCTGCACCGGCTTCGTCTACGGCCTCGCCATCGCGACCGCCTTCGTCGCCGCCTCGATCTACGAGCACGTCCTCGTGCTCGGCGCCGAGGTGCTCTCGAAGATGGTCGACTGGGAGGACCGCAGCACCTGCGTGCTCTTCGGCGACGGGGCCGGCGCCGTGCTCGTGCAGCCGACCGACAACGGCAGCATCTTCTCCTTCGACCTCGGCAACGACGGCAGCGGCGCCCAGTACCTCTCCGTGCCCGCCGGGGGCTCGCGACTGCCCGCCACGTATGCGACGGTGCGCGCCCACGACCACGCCATGCACATGGTCGGCAGCGAGGTCTTCAAGTTCGCCACGCGCACGGTGGCCGAGTCGTGTGAGAAGGTCCTCGACGACGCGGGCCTGACGGTCGAGGACGTCGACCTCTTCGTGCCGCACCAAGCCAACATCCGCATCATCGAGTCGGCCGCCCGCCGCCTCGGCTTCACCGACGGTCAGGTGTTCTCCAACCTCGACCGCTACGGCAACACGTCGTGCGCCTCGATCCCCCTCTGCCTCCACGAGGCGAGCGAGAACGGCCGCCTGAAGCAGGGCGACATGCTGCTCATGGCCGGCTTCGGCGCCGGGCTCACCTGGGGGTCCTGCCTGACGAAGTGGGAACTGTAGGCGCGTGGGCTTGCGGGCGCTGATGTTCCCCGGCCAGGGGTCCCAGACCCTCGGCATGGGGATGGACCTCTACAAGCACGACCGCCTCGTGCGCGACACCTTCGACGAGGCGTCGGCCGTGCTCGAGCACGACCTGGTCGCGCTGTGCTCGGACGGGCCGGCCGAGCTGCTGGCCCGCACCGACCTCGCCCAGCCCGCCCTGCTGACCCACTCGATCGCCGTCTACCGCCTGCTGCGCCGCGAGGGCCTGCGCTTCGACGCCGCCTTCGGGCACAGCCTCGGCGAGTACACGGCGCTCGTGGCCACCGGCGCCGTGCCCTTCCGCCAGGCGGTGCGGCTGGTGCGCGCCCGCGGACTGGCGATGCTCGAGGCCGCCCGGCGCAGTCCCGGCGGCATGGTCGCGGTGCTCGGGCTCGAGGACGACGCCGTCGAAACGCTGTGCGCCGAACTCGACGGCGTCTGGCCGGCCAACTTCAACTCCCCGGGGCAGGTGGTCGTGAGCGGCCGCGAGGAGGCGCTCGGCGAGCTCGCCGAGCGCGCCCGCGCGACCGGCGCGCGCCGCGTCGTGCCGCTCAAGGTCAGCGGCGCCTTCCACAGCCCGCTGGTCGAGTCCGCCGTCGAGCCTCTCCGCGAGGCGCTCGAGGCGGCGGACTGGCAAGCGCCGGCGCCACCGTTCTACTCGGTCTGCAGCCTCGGCTTCGAGCGCAAGCGCCTCCCCGAGCTCCTCCTGCGGCAACTCGTCTCGCCGGTGCGCTTCACCCAGGCCGTCCGGGCATTGCGGGCGGCAGGGTATGATTCGTTCCTCGAGGTGGGGCCGGGGTCGGTCCTCAGCGGGCTGGTCGCGCGCATCGCGCCCGAGGCGGTGACGGCGCGCGCCGGCGACATGGAGTCGGTCGCAGCCCTGAACCCCGAGGCGGACGAGCGCGACGAGCGGGTCGAGCGGCAAGAGCCGGACGAGCGGGAGGACGCGTGAGCATCGAGCTGGACCTCGAAGGGACCGTCGCCCTGGTGACCGGCGCCGGCCGCGGCATCGGGCGCGAGATCGCCCGCGCCCTGGCCACGGCCGGCGCCGACGTCGCTGTCAACGACGTGGCCGGCAATGAGGCTGCCTGCGCCGAGACGGTCGCCGCGGTCGAGGCGCTCGGGCGTCGCGGCCTCGTCGTCACCGCGGACGTCGGCGACGAGGCGCAGGTCGACGCCATGGTCGAGCGCGTCGAGCAGGAGCTCGGGCCGCTCGGCCTCGCCGTCAACAACGCCGGCATCACGCGCGACAACGTCGTCATGCGCATGAGCGCCGACGAGTTCGACGCCGTCGTGCGCACGCACCTGCGCGGCAGCTTCCTCGTGAGCAAGGCCGCCGCCCGGCGCATGTTCAGGCGGCGTGCAGGCTGTATCATCAACCTCGCCAGCGTGGTGGGGCGCAGGGGCAACGCGGGACAGGCCAACTACGCCGCCGCCAAGGCCGGCATCATCGGCCTCACGAAGTCGCTGGCCAAGGAGCTCGGCGGGCGCGGCGTACGCGTCAACGCCGTCGCGCCCGGCTACATCGACACGCCGATGACGCAGGCGCTGCCCGAGGAGACGCGGCAGCTCATCGTCGAGGCGACGCCGATGAAGACCATCGGCACGGCCGAGGACGTGGCCGACGCCATCGTCTTCCTGGCCTCGCCGAAGGCGCGCTTCGTCACCGGCGTGACGCTGCCGGTCGACGGCGGGCTCGGCATCTGAGCGGACTGGGCGGGGGCGCAAGGGAGATGGCGGACAGGGCGAACGGAGCGCGGCGGGTCGTCGTCACGGGGCTGGGCGTCGTCTCGCCCCTGGGGTGCGACGCGCAGCGCATGTACGAGCGCCTCGTCGCCGGCGAGTCGGGCGTCGCCGAGATCACACGCTTCGACCACTCCGACCAGCGCGTCCACATCGCCGCCGAGGTCGAGGGCTTCGACCCCGAGGAGTACCTCGAGAAGCGCAAGGTCCGCCGGCTCGACCTCTTCAGCCGCTACGCCGTGGGCGCCGCGAAGGGCGCGGCCGCCGACGCCGGGTTCGACCCCCGCCCCGAGGCGGAGCGGGTCGGGGCGGTGATCGGCAGCGGTGTCGGCGGCCTGCAGACCCTGCACATCGAGATCGAGAAGCTGCTCGCGCAGGGCCCCGAGCGCACCAACCCGCTGCTCGTGCCGATGATGATCCCGAACATGGGCGCCGCGCACGTCTCGCTCGAGCTCGGCACGAAGGGCCCGCTGAGCTCGACCTGCACCGCCTGCGCGGCGGGCTCCGACGCCATCGGCCAGGCGTTCGAGATCCTGCGCCGCGGCGACGCCGACGCGATGTTCGCCGGCGGCAGCGAGGCGCCGATCAGTCCCGTCGGGCTCGCCGGCTTCGCCGCTGCGCGCACGCTCTCGCGCCGCAACGACGACCCCACCGCGGCCTCCCGGCCCTTCGACGCCGGCCGCGACGGCTTCGTCATGGGCGAGGGCGCCGGCTGCCTGCTGCTCGAGGAGCTCGAGCACGCGCGTGCCCGCGGGGCGCGCGTCTACGCCGAGCTCGCCGGCGCCGGCATGAGCTCGGACTCCTTCCACATGACGGCGCCCGACGAGACCGGCGAGTCGCAGGCGCGCGCCATGAAGGCGGCCCTCGCCGAGGCCGGGCTCACGCCGGCCGACGTCGACTACGTCAACGCGCACGGCACGGCGACGCCGCCCGGCGACATCGCCGAGACCAAGGCCATCAAGGCCGCGCTCGGTGAGCACGCCACGAGGGTCGCCATCTCGTCGAGCAAGTCGATGATCGGGCACTGCCTCGGCGCCTCGGGCGCCATCGAGGCGGTCGCCACCGTGCTGACCATGGTCAACGGTGTCATCCACCCGACGACCAACCTGACCGACCCCGACCCCGAGTGCGACCTCGACTACGTGCCGCTGAAGGCACGCGAGGCCCGGGTCGAGGTGGCCGCCTCCAACTCCTTCGGCTTTGGCGGCCACAACGTCACGCTCGTCTTCCGCCGCTTCGAGGAGTAGCTCGCCCCGCCGCCCGTCGCGGGCCGCGGCGCACCCGACAGCCGATGAACGTCACCGTCGAGATCGAGCATCGCGCGACCGACCCCCAGCGCCGCGACTGGGTGTGTCGCTCGTGCCACGCGCACAGCGACCTGGCCGCCGTGCGCGAGCTCCTCTACGTCTGCCCGCAGTGCGGCTACCACGCCCGTATCGGGGCGCGCGAGCGCATCCGCCAGCTCACCGACCCCGGCAGCTTCACCGAGCTCTGGAGCGGGGTGAAGACCCTCGACCCGCTCGGGTTCGTCGATCTCCAGACCTACCCGGAGCGCGTCCTCGAGGCCCAGGGCAAGACGGGCCTCACGGAGGCCATCGTGACCGGGACGGCGACCATAGCCGACACGGCCTGCGTCCTCGCCGTCATGGATTTCGGCTTCATGGGCGGGAGCATGGGCAGCGTCGTCGGCGAGAAGCTCTGGCGCAGCGCCGAGCTCGCCGCCGGCGAGCACCTGCCGCTGGTCGCCGTGTGCAGCTCGGGCGGCGCGCGCATGCAGGAGGGCATCCTCTCGCTCATGCAGATGGCCAAGACGAGCTGCGCCGTCGACCTCATCACCGACGCTGGGGTGCAGTTCATCGCCCTGCTCGTCGACCCCTGCACCGGCGGCGTCGTGGCGAGCTTCGCGACGCTCGCCGACATCTGCATCGCCGAGCCCGGCGCGCAGCTCTACTTCTCCGGACCGCGCGTGATCCAGCAGACCACGCGCGAGGCCCTGCCCGCCGGCTTCGGCAGCGCCGAGCGCAACCTCGAGCTCGGGCACCTCGACGCCGTCGTGCCCCGCGCCGAGTTGCGCGACAAGCTGGGCGCCTACCTTCGCCTGCTGAAGGGAGGTGAGGGACCTGAACGAGGAGACACCCGAGGACCGGCAGGTCGAGGCACGGGCCGGCTGGCTGAAGCAGCGCTTGACCGAGCTCAAGCGGTT
Organism: Thermoleophilia bacterium; assembly: GCA_035464075.1. Classification (GTDB taxonomy): domain Bacteria; phylum Actinomycetota; class Thermoleophilia; order UBA2241; family UBA2241; genus UBA2241. The sequence goes on from DATHSP010000064.1 coordinate 10,773, forward strand.
GCCGCTTATGCCCGGCGTGCACTTGTCCGAGGAGATCGAGAGGCTCCAGACGAAGCTGAAGACGCTCCGGCATGAGGCCCACCGCCACGACACCTGGGTGACGGTCGAGATCGCGCGGCACAAGGAGCGGCCGCGCACGCGCGACTACGTCGCCCACCTGATCGACGGCTTCGAGGAGCTCAAGGGCGACCGCCTGCGGGCCGACGACCCCGCGATCGTCGGCGGCCTCGGCTGGTTCCACGGCCGCGCCGTGCTCGTGGTGGGCCACCAGAAGGGCCGCACCCTCGACGAGCAGACGCTGCACAACTTCGGGATGGCCAGGCCCGAGGGCTACCGCAAGGCGCAGCGCCTCTTCTCCCTCGCCGAGCGCCACCGCCTGCCGGTGCTCACCTTCGTCGACACGCCCGGCGCCTACCCGGGGGTCGCCGCCGAGGAGGGCGGGCAGGCGCGCGCCATCGCCGACACCATGCTGCGGATGGCGCGCCTGAGCGTGCCGGTCGTGGCGACGATCATCGGCGAGGGCGGCTCGGGCGGCGCCCTCGCCCTCGCCGTCGCCGATCGCGTGCTGATGCAGGAGAACGCGACCTACTCGGTCATCTCGCCGGAGGGCTGCGCGGCGATCCTCTGGCGCGACGCCGACTACGCCTCGCAGGCGGCCGAGGCGCTGCGCCCGACGGCCTCGCAGCTCTACGACCTCGGCGTGATCGAGGCGGTCGTCAAAGAGCCGCGTGGCGGCGCCCAGAAGGATCCAGAGGCCGCCGCGCAGGCGGTCGGCGCGGCGATCACCGACGCGCTCGACGAGCTGCAGCAGATCGACCCCGAGGTGAGGCGCCGGCAGCGGCGCGAGCGCTTCCGCCGCCTGGGCGCCTGGGCCGACCCCGAGGAGGGGCTGCCCGGGGCGCCGTTCTCGCCGTCGCGCATGTGACCGACCACGCGGCGGGCTGACGCCGCGGCGCCGCTCGGCGGGCTGGCGCGGCCGCGGCGTCTCAGGCCGCCCGACGGGCGCGGCGTCGCCGGAGTTCGCGGCGCCTTCGACACCCTCCCGGCGCCGCGCTCCGCCGCCGCGCGGCGAACGGTCGTCACGGCGCCCGTCCCATGGCATGATGGCTTCTCTGAGCTTGACCTCCGAGGACCCCCGTGACCCCTTCCGAGACCGTCATCCGCGTCGAACACCTGCGCAAGGTGTACAAGCACACCGTCGCTGTCGAAGACATCTCCTTCGACGTCGGCCGCGGTGAGGTCTTCGGGCTGCTCGGCTCGAACGGCGCCGGCAAGACGACCACGGTCGAGTGCCTCGAGGGCATCCGCCGCGCCGACGGCGGCAGCATCCGCGTGCTCGGCCTCGACCCGCAGCGTCAGGCGAGCGCCCTGCGCGGTCGCGTCGGCTCCCAGCTGCAGGAGTCGCGCCTCCCCGACCACCTGAAGGTCTGGGAGGCGCTCGAGCTGTTCGCGGGTCTCGCGCCGCGGGCCCTCGACTGGCGCGAGCTGCTGGCCGCGTGGGGGCTCGCGGAGAAGCGTTCCGCTTCGTTCGCGAGCCTCTCCGGCGGTCAGCGGCAGCGGCTCTTCGTCGCCCTCGCCCTGGTCAGCGACCCCGAGATCGTCGTCCTCGACGAGATGACGACCGGCCTCGACCCGGCGGCCCGGCACGTCGCCTGGGAGCTGATCGAGGAGATACGCGACCGCGGCACAACGGTCGTGCTCGTGACCCACTTCATGGACGAGGCCGAGCGGCTCTGTGACCGCGTCGCCGTCGTCGAACGCGGTCGCATCATCGCGCTCGGCGCTCCGGTCGCGCTCATCGACGAGCACGCGCCGGAGCTGCGCGTCGTCTTCACGGCCGGTGACCTCGACGTCGGTTGGCTCGCCGAGCTCGACCACGTGCGAGCGGTGACCCAGGGCGGCCCGCGGGTCACCGTGCACGGCGACGGGCCCGTGCTGGCCCTGGTCGCCGCGGCCCTCGTCGAGCGCGGCATCGTGCCCCGCGACTTGCGCGTCGAGCGGCCGTCGCTCGAGGACGTCTTCCTCGGGCTGACCGGCCACCACGTCGAGGACTGAGCCGTGGAACGACGGCTGCACCCGCTGCGCGCCCTGAAGGCCGTCCTGCGGCTCACGTGGGTCGAGCTCAAGCTCTTCCTGCGGGAGCCGACGACGGCCGTGTTCGTCTTCGCCTTCCCGCTCGTGCTGCTCTTCGTGATGGGTGAGATCTTCGGCACGCGCGGCGACAGCGACCTCTTCTTCAGGGGCTTCGAAGCGATGGA
>DATHSP010000065.1:0-3204 GCA_035464075.1 Thermoleophilia bacterium
GTCTTGGTCGCCTTGGGCGTCGGTGTGGCCGACTCGCTCGGCGACGGCGACATCGTGGAGTACTTGCCCTTCCACGGCTTGAAGACCATCGGCTTGTCGGGCGGCGGGAAGTCGGCCTTGGAGAGGTCGTCGGCGATCGCCTGCATGAACTTGCCCCACATCGGCGCACAGTACGTGCCGCCGGCCACGCCCGGCATCGGGTGCAGGTAGTCGCCGGGGTAGCCCATCCACACGGAGACCGAGAGGGCCGGCGTGTAGCCGCAGTACCAGGCGTCGACGTAGTCGTCGGTGGTGCCGGTCTTGCCGGCCCTCGGGTAGGGGTAGTACGAGCCCGTGGACGCCCCCGTGCCCCCGGTCGCCACGCCCTTGAGCACCTGGGTGATCACGTACGCCTCGCCCTCGCTCATCGCGCGCTGGCCCTTGGTCTTCGGCTTCCAGTCGACCTTGCCGTTGGGCAGCACGACCTTGACGATGGCCTGCGGCCGGCGCGCGACGCCCCCGCTGGCCAGGGTCGCGTAGGCGGAGGTCATCTCCAGCGGATTGACCTCCTGCGCCCCGAGGGTGAGCGACGGGTACGGCTGGAGCTTGCTGTTGATGCCCATCGCGTCGGCCAGCCGGACGACGTTGGAGGGGCCGCTGTCCATGATCAGCTGGGCGTAGACCGTGTTGTCGGAGATCCACGTCGCGCGCTCGACGGTGAGGCGCCCGGCCGACCCTCCGGAGTAGGTGTTGACGACCCAGGGCTCCTGGCCGCCGGGGAGCGGGATGATGGTCGGGCTCTTCGAGACGTAGTACGTGGAGCGCGGGTTCATGCCTTGGGTGACGGCCGAGGAGAGGACGAAGGTCTTCATCGCCGAGCCGGCCTGGCGGCGCGCCTGCCAGGCGAGGTTGAACTTCTGCTTCTCGAAGTCCACGCCGCCGACCATGGCGCGGATGTAGCCGGTCTTGGGCTCGACCGCGACCAGCGCCCCGGCCGGCTTGAAGCCGAAGTCGAGGCCGCCGATCGTGCTCTGGATGGTCTTGATGGCGGCCGCCTGCCACTCGAGGTCGATGCTGGTGTGGACCTTGAGGCCGCCGCCGAAGGTGACGGCCGTGCCGTACCGCTTGATGAGCTGCCGGGTGACGTAGTCGACGAAGTAGGTCGCCGAGGTGTCGTTCTGGTCGAGCGGCTCCTTGAACACGCCGAGCTTCTTCTTCTTCGTCTTCTCGGCCCGGGACTCGGTGATGTAGCCCTGCGAGGCCATCGTGTCGAGCACGATGTCGCGGCGCTCGCGGGCGAGCTTGGGGTCGGCGACCGGCGAGTACTGCGAGGGGAAGCGCGGCAGCGCCGCGAGCAGCGCCGCCTCCTTGAGGGTGAGCCTCTTCGCGCTCTTGTGGAAGTAGGTGCGGGCCGCCGCCTCGACGCCGTAGGCGCCGGCGCCGTAGTAGACCGTGTTGAGGTACTCGGTGAGGATGCGGTCCTTGGACCACTGGTCCTCGAGCTGCCAGCTGAGCACCGCCTCGCGCAGCTTGCGCGTGTACGTCTGCTCGGTGTCGAGGTAGGCGTTCTTGATGAGCTGCGCGGTGATCGTCGAGCCGCCCTGGACGATGCCCCCGGCGCGGAGGTTCTCGACGGCGGCCCGCATCACGCCGGTGAAGTCGACGCCGTGGTGCTCGTAGAAGCGCTGGTCCTCGACCGCCACGGTGGCGTCCTTCATGAGCTGCGGGATCTGGTTGCTGGCCAGCGGGATGCGGTTCTCGGCCCCGTGCAGCTCGGCGATGACCTGACCGTCGCGGTCGTAGATGACGGTGTTGACGGCGTTCTGGCGGCGCTGCAGCTCGTCGAGCTGGGGCATGTTGCGGGCGAACGCGTAGATGACGCCGCCGGCCATGGCGAGGAAGACGACGGCGAGCAGGACGCCGAGCACGATCAGGATGCGGGCGACTCGCCAGGTGCGGTTCTTGGCCGTGCGCTTCTGGGCGCGGCGGCGGCGCTGGCGGTGGATGTCCTCGGTGGTGTACTTGGTGTACGGCACGGTTCACCAGTGTACCCGGTCGGCGCCCCACGCTCACCCGGCGCGCACACGGGCGGACGCGCGGCAGCGCGCCCGCCGCTCAGGCCGTGGCCGGCGGCGCCTCACCCTCCGAGTGTTCCCCGGCGGCCTCGTCTTCCCTCTTCGGCTGCACCAGTTTGGCGAGCCAGATCGAGATCTCGTAGAGGATGAGCAGCGGGACGAACATCGCCAGCATCGAGAAGGCGTCGGGGCTCGGGGTGAGCAGCGCTGCGGCGATCGCCCCGATGAGGATCGCGAAGCGCCGGTTCTTGCGCAGGAAGCGGTCGTCGATCACGCCGGTCTTGGCGAGCAGCACGAGGACGACCGGGAGCTCGAAGACGACGCCGAAGGCGAGGAGGAACATGGCCACGAAGGTGAAGTAGTCGTTGGCGCGCAGCTCGATCTGGAAGGCCTCGCTGGGGTTGATACCGAGCAGGGCCTCCATCGCCCGGGGCAGGACGAGCAGGTAGCCGACGGCGATCCCGAGCAGGAAGAGGACCGAGCAGGTGACGACGACGGGCACGAAGTGCCGCCGCTCGGTGCTCGTGAAGCCGGGCCCGACGAAGGCCCAGAACTGGTAGATGAGGTAGGGCGAGGCGAGGATCGCGCCGGCGACGGCGCAGACCTTCAGCGTCACCATGAACGGCTCGGCCGGGCTGAAGGTGGTGATCTGCGCGGTCGTGGGCGGCAGAGGGGCCAGCAGGAGGTCGAAGACCACGCCGTTGAAGACGAAGGCGACGACGATGCCGACGGCCAGCGCCAGCGCGCTCCACGTGATGCGCTTGCGCAGCTCGGTGAGGTGCTCGACGAGGCTGAGCTGCTCGTCAGGCTGGATCGGCATCGCGCGGGGTGGAGGGTGCGGACGGGGCCGAGAGCGGGGCCGGCTCGTCGTCGACGACCTCGCCGTGAAGCACCTCGTCCTCCTCGTCGTAGCCCAGGAGTGCGGGGTCTGTCGGCGACGGGGGCGACGCGGCCGGATCGTCGACGTTCGCCGCGGCGGCTGGGGTCGGCTCGGAGCTGGTGTCCGGTGCGTCCGCGGCGTCGGCGGTCTCGGCGTCTTCGGTGGCCGCCGCGGCGCTCGCGGCCGTCGTCCCGGCGGTCCCGCCGGTGGTCTCGGCCGTCGTCCCCGCAGTCCCACCGCCGTTCGTCGGCGCCGCGGCGATGGCCGAGC
>DATHSP010000066.1:0-3369 GCA_035464075.1 Thermoleophilia bacterium
GCGCCCTCGGCGTGCAACGGCATCGGGTAGCGCAGCTCGGCGGGGTCGTCGACGAGCTCGACGCCGGGGGCCGCGGCGAGGAGCTCGCGCGCCTCCGCGGCCGTGAGCTTGCGCCGGGTCTCGACGTTGACGGCCTCACTGTGCGCGCCGAAGACCGGCACGCGCACGCAGGTGGCCGTCACCTTGAGCCCGGGGTCGGCGAAGATCTTCGTCGTCTCGTCGACCATCTTCTGCTCCTCCTTGGTGGCGCCGGAGGGCAGGAAGCTGTCGATGTGCGGCAGCAGGTTGAAGGCGATCTGGTGCGGATAGAACTGCGTCTCGACCGGGGCGCCGGCGGCCCACTGCCGGGCCTGGGCGTCGAGCGCCGCGATGCCGCCCTGGCCGCTGCCCGACACGGACTGATACGTCGAGACGACCACGCGGCGGATGCCGGCCGCGTCGTAGATCGGCTTGAGGGCGACGACCATCTGGATGGTGGAGCAGTTGGGGGTGGCGATGAGGCCCTTGTGGCCGTCGAGGTGCCCGGGGTTGACCTCAGGGACGACGAGCGGCACGTCCGGGTCCATCCTGAAGCCGCTCGACTTGTCGATCACGGTCGCCCCGGCGGCGACGGCCTTCGGCGCGAACTCCCTGCTGACGGCGCCGCCGGCGGCGAAGAAGGCGAGGTCGACGCCCTCGAAGGCCGCCTCGTCGAGGCGGCGCACCTCGACCTCCTCGCCGGCGAACGTCAGGCGGCGCCCCACCGAGCGCTCGCTGGCCAGGAGGCGCAGCTCGGCGACGGGGAAGGCGCGCTCCTCGAGGATCGCGCGAACGGTGCCGCCGACGACGCCGGTCGCGCCGGCGATGGCGACCGTGTAGGCGCGCTCGCCCATCACGAGCCGCCCTTCTTCGCGGCACCGCGCGCCTTCGCGGATGCGGCGGCCTTCGTCGGCGCGGCCTTCTTCGCGGCCCCAGCCTTCTTCGCCGCCGCGCCGCCCTCGGGCGACTCGGCGTAGACACACGCGTCGTCGAGCTCGAAAGCCGTGTGCAGCGTACGCACCGCCTCCTCGACCCGCGCCTCGTCGATGACGCAGGAGATCTTGATCGGCGAGGTCGAGATCATGTCGATGTTGATGCCGAGGTCGGCGAGGGTCGAGAACATCTTCGCCGCGACCCACGGGTTGGCGCGCATGCCGGCGCCGACGACGCTGAGCTTGGCGACCCGCTCGTCGGCGTCGAAGCCGCCGGCGCCGAGCCGCTCGACGACCTCGCGCAGGGCGCGGTCGGCGGCGGGCCCGTCCTCGGCGGCGATCACGCAGGAGATGTCGCTGCGACCCTTCTCGCTCACGTTCTGGATGATCATGTCGACGTTGACGTGCGCGTCGGCCAGCGCGGAGAACACCTGCGCCGCGACGCCGGGCTTGTCGGGCACACCGCGCACCGTGACCTTGGCGTCGTCGGTGCTGTAGGTGACGGCCCTGATGATCGGCTGCTCGAGCTCCATGGTCTCGTCGTCCTCTCTCACCCAGGTGCCCTCCGAGTCGCTGAAGCTCGAACGCACGTGGATCGGGATGTCGTACTTGCGGGCGTACTCGACCGAGCGCAGGGCGAGGACCTGGGCGCCCGCGGCGGCCATCTCGAGCATCTCGTCGTACGAGATGCGGTCGATCTTGCAGGCGCGGGCGACGACGCTCGGGTTGGCGGTGTAGACGCCGTCGACGTCTGTGTAGATCTCGCAGACCTCGGCCCCGAGGGCGTGCGCCAGGGCGACGGCGGTCGTGTCGGAGCCGCCGCGGCCGAGCGTGGTCACGGCCTTGTCGGTGGAGACCCCCTGGAAGCCGGCGACGAGGACGATCCGCCCCGCGTCGAGCGCCTCCTGGACGCGGAACGCGCGGATGTCGAGGATGCGCGCCTTGGTGTGCACGGTGTCGGTGATGATGCCGGCTTGGGAGCCGGTGAAGCTGACCGCCTGGCCGCCGAGCCGGTCGATGGCCATGGCGAGCAGGGCGCAGCTGATGCGCTCGCCGGTCGAGAGCAGCATGTCCATCTCGCGCTCGGGCGGGTTGGGGGAGATCTCGCGGGCGAGCTCGAGGAGCTCGTCGGTGGTGTCGCCCCGCGCCGAGACGACGGCGCAGACCTGGTGGCCCTGCTCGGCGGTGGCGACGATGCGGCGCGCCACGTTCATGATGCGCACCGCGTCGGCGACCGAGGTGCCGCCGTATTTCTGGACGACGATCGACACGCTGGTTCTCCTCCCGGGCGCCGGCTCCGCGCCTGCGCCCCCGCCGGCGGCGTTCTTCCCGAGCTGCCGGGCGACCGCCTCTCGACCTGCCGGGGCCTCGGCTCCCGGCCCCCGCGACACTGCCTCGCGACCCGCCTGGAGCCCGTCTCCCGACCGGCGCAACAGTCTACCGTGTCCGCGTGAGCGCCCCAAGTCCGGGGGCGGGGCGGGCCGTTGCGTACACGTTCGATCGCTCAGGATGTCGCGCGATCGAACGCGGCTGCGCGACGACGACCGGCCGGCCGGCACGGCATGTGGTGGGGCTGCGAGAGCCAGACACCGACGCGCGTCGGGCCTCCGGGCGCGCCGGCCCGGCCCCCTGCTCGTCGGTCGGCCTGGGCGCGATCCGCTGCGGGCGCTGCCGCTCGGCGGGCTTGGGCGCGACCTTCGGCAGGGCGCGCTACCGCTCGGCGGGCTTGGGCGCGACCTTCGGCAGGGCGCGCTTGTGCGCGCTCGCGGCCCGCATGCTCTCGATGCGCGCCGCCGCCGCCGGGTCGGCGCCGCGGCCGAGCAGGTAGGCGTCGAGCTCGTCGTAGGTGAGGCCCATCTCGCCCTCGTCGGTCTGCCCGGCCCAGAGGCCCGCCGACGGCGGCTTGTCTATGACCGGCTGCGGCACGGCGAGGTGGCGGGCCAGCGCACGCACCTCCGTCTTGGTCAGCTCGCCCAGCGGCAGCAGGTCGACGCCGCCGTCCCCGTACTTGGTGAAGTAGCCGATGGTCAGCTCGCTGAGGTTGCCGGTGCCGAGCACGCGGTAGCCGAGGCGGTTGGCGAAGGCGTACAGCGTCATCATCCGCAGGCGCGGCTTGAGGTTGGCCCCGGTGAGGCGGTCGTCGCGTATGTCGGGCCGCGCGGCGGCGAGCGTGGCGAGCAGGAGGTCGTGGACGGCCCCGAGGTCGACGGTCTCCGTGGGCAGGCCGAAGGCGCCGGCGACGAGGTGCGCGTCGGCGGCGTCCCGCGGGTCGCTGTGGCACGGCATGAGGATGCCGAGCGCGGTCTCGGGGAAGGCGCGGAGGGCGAGGGCGGCGACGACGGCCGAGTCGATGCCGCCGCTCAGCCCGAAGACGACGCCCTCACCGCCGCCCGCCGTGACCTCGGCGTGCAGCCAGCCG
>DATHSP010000067.1:0-2502 GCA_035464075.1 Thermoleophilia bacterium
GGCACCTTCGTCGCCCGCAACAATACCGAGCGCGTCGCGAGCCGCCTGCTGGGCTTCCGCGAGGACGCCCTGGCCCACGGCCAGCGGCCGAGCACGCGCGTGTTGTCGCGCCTGACGGCGGCCGCGGGCGACGCGGACGCGCGCCTCCTCGGCCTCGACCCGGCGGACGAGGTGCTCCGGGTGGCGCGCCTGCGCGCGACCGACGGCGAGCCCATCGCCCTCAACGAGGTGGTCGTGGCGCCCGCGTTCGCGCGCGCCTTGGGCGAGCTCGACTTCACGCAGTCGTTCTACGACGGTGCGGCCCGGCTCCGCGGGGTGGAGGTCGGCCGGGCCGAGCAGAGCGTGGAGGCCGTCCACCCGCCAGCCGGCGCCGCCGAGCTCCTCGGCGTGCGGCCGACCGACCCGCTGCTGCGCGTCACCCGCGTCACCTTCCTCGCGGACGGCCGGCTGCTCGGCCTCACCCGCTCCCACTACCGCGGCGACCGGTACTTCCTGTCGCTCACCGTCCACAGAACGGAGCCGGACATGCCCGGCTGACGTTCGTCGTGCCGGGCGCGGCGCCCGGCACGACGCCTACGCCCGCCCCCAACCCGAACCCTCGCCGGAAAGGACTCCCACATGAGCCACCGCTCGCTCTTCGCCCGCCTGCTCGTTGCGCTGCTGGCCCTCGGCCTGCTGAGCTTCGCAGCCGCCCAACAGGACTGCCCGCGCGGCGAACTCGACGCTCGCTTCTGCGACTTCGACGGCGACATGCTCGCCGACCCGCCCACCGACCCCGCCCGCTGGATCTCGCCACCCGTGCTCGTCTTCTCCTACTCGCCCACCGAGGACCCCGCCGTGTACCAGGGCGCCTTCGCCGACTTCCTCGACTTCATGTCCGAGGTGACGGGGCTGCCGGTCCAGTGGTTCGGCGTGCGCTCGTACGCCGCTCAGGTCGAGGCGATGCGCGCCGGGCGCCTGCACGTCTCGGGCTTCGCGGCCGGCGCCGTGCAGGAGGCGGTGAACACCGCAGGCTTCGTCCCCGTGGCGATGATGATGAACGACCTCGGCGACGGGACCTACACCTACGGCTACGAGATGGAGATCGTCGTGAAGGCCGGCAGCGACATCCGCACGCTGGAGGACCTCGCCGGGCGTCAACTCGCGTTCGTGTCGCCGACGTCGAACTCGGGCTACAAGGCGCCCGCGGCGCTGCTGTACGCCGAGCTCGGCCTCAAGCCCGACGAGGGCTACCGGACGGCCTTCTCCGGCGGCCACGACAACAGCTTCCTCGGCGTCGCTATGGGCGACTACGAGGCAGCCGCCATCGCCAGCACGGTGCTGCGCCGGGCCGTCGCCCGCGGCGACGTCAAGCTCGAGGACTTCCACTTCGTCTACACCTCGCAGTCCTTCCCCTCGACCGCCTACGGCTACGTCTACAACCTCCACCCCGACATCGCCGCCAAGGTGCGTGAGGCCTACCTGACCTTCGACTGGACAGGCTCCGGGCTCGACGCCGAGTTCAACGACGTCAACAGCTTCCAGGCCATCGATTACGCGCGCGACTGGGAGGTCCTGCGCAAGATCGCCGCCGCCGCGGCCGAGATCGAGTGACCGCCGCGTCCTGATCGTCACCTCTCGCGGTTCAGGGGGTGCGTCCCCCTGAACCGCAGCTGCGAAGGGCGAAGGAGGCATCCCATCCTCGAGATCCAAGGCCTCGTCAAGCAGTACGGGCGCGGCGAGATCGCACTCAGGGGCGTCGACCTGGCCGTGCCACCGGGGCAGGTGATGGCCCTCATCGGGCCCTCGGGCGCTGGCAAGAGCACGGTCATCCGCTGCGTCAACCGCCTGGTCGAGCCGACCAAGGGCAGCATCCGCCTAGGCGACGTCGAGATCACCCGGCTGTCGAAGCGCCAACTGCGCATCGCGCGTCGGCGCATCGGCATGATCTTCCAGGAGTTCGCGCTCGTCGACCGGCTCACGGTCATGGAGAACGTCCTGTCGGGCCAGCTCGGCTACGTCGGCTTCTGGGCGTCGTGGTTCCGGCGCTTCCCGCCCGCCACCGTCAACCGCGCATTCGAGCTGCTCGACCGCGTCGGCATCGTCGACCAGATCGACAAGCGGGCCGACCAGCTCTCCGGCGGCCAGCGCCAGCGGGTCGGCATCGCGCGCGCCCTGGTCCAGGGCCCGGAGATCCTGCTGGTCGACGAACCCACGGCCAGCCTCGACCCCAAGACTTCGCGCCAGGTGATGCGGCTGCTGGTGGAACTGGCCGACGAGCACGGCCTCGCCGCCGTCATCAACATCCACGACGTTGCGCTGGCCAAGCAGTTCGTCGAGCGCATCGTCGGGCTGCGCGAGGGCGTCGTGGTCTTCGACGGTATGCCCGACGAGTTGACCGAGGATGTCCTGACCGACATCTACGGCGAAGAGGACTGGTCGCTGCGGGCCCGCAAGGGGGCCGGGGCCGAGCACGACGTCGACGACGCGACCGAGGGTGACGATGCCACGACCCCGATCGCG
>DATHSP010000068.1:0-3731 GCA_035464075.1 Thermoleophilia bacterium
GACGGGCGCGCGGCGGGCAGGTCAGAGCCCGCGCGCCCTCACGTACTCGTCGACGGCGACGTTGATGCGGATGTCCTCGGCGGTGAAGTAGGCCCAGGGCTTGCCTTGGTCGAGCCAGGTGGCCTTGCCCGTCGCCGGCACCCCCGCGTCGCCGATGGTCTCCGAGTCATCCTCGTAGGCTGCGACCCACAACACCTTCGCGGCGCTCTTCGAGTCGCGGTAGCGCATCGCCTCGAGCGAGGCGATCTGGTCGGTCTCGGGATCGAAGCGCACGACGAAGGTGTCGGTCGCGTCGTCGCCGAACGGCACGACGAGGATCGCCGTCTCGTCGTCGACCGCCTGCCAGCGCACGCGCGTGTCGGTGAGGAAGACCGCGGGCGCCGAGGCGGCCAGCTCGGCCCACATGCCGATGTTCGCGGCCTGGTCGAGCTTCTCGCCCTCGTCCTTCATCCACGGGAGCTCCATCAGCGCCTTCCCGTCGATGTAGCTCTCGTCGATCTTCATGATCGGGATGCGGAACCACGTGGCCTCGATGTAGTGGCGGTAGCCCTGCCCGGCGTCGTGCGTGAACCGGTAGCGCGCCGGCAGCCAGAGGCCGAAGGGGCGCATCTCGGCCCGGCCGGTGATGACGACCGAGTGGACGACGGGGATCTCGTCGCCGTAGGCGGCGCGATAGTACCGCTCGACGGGATCGGGGAGGCCCTCGGGCAGCGGGACGATCTCGGCCGGCTGACTGGGCTCGGGGTAGTCCTCGAACGGGGCCGGCTTGAACTGGAAGCCCAGCCACCCCACGGCCAGTACGACGACGATCACCGCGACGGCGATACCCATGATCCTCCTCGGTCTCACGACGTTCTCCTTCCGACCGGCCGTTCACTGTGCGCCCGGCTCCGGCCGCACGATTCGGTGCCGCACGCCACGCTGCCGGCAGCTGGGGCCGCCGTCCGGGCGCGGCTGCGCGGCGGTGAGCACTCCGGGATTCGAGTATGGCGGCGGCGGTCGCGGGCGGTCAAACCGTGCCTCGGGGCGTGACGTGAGGGCCTCCGGTGCGGCCTCACCGCGGCTTGCGACCGAGCCTCCGGCCGCAGCCCAAGCCGCGGCACCGGACACGGCCCGGACGCGGTCCAGGCCGCGGCCCCGGACACGGCCCGGCAAAGCTCTGAGCCGCGGCCCGACCGTGTCTCTGGACCGGGCTCTCCCCGGGTCGTTCTCGTGCTGATAGTCTCGCCGTGCGCCTCCCGGGTGGGCCAGAGGGTCCTCCGTCGGGGTGACGCACGGAACGTGGGGAGGAGCCGTGGCGGGAGGGATGTTCAGGTGGGCGGCGCCGGTCTTCGCGCGCGTCGGCTCGCGCTGGAGCATGGGCGACGCGGACGACCTTGCGCGGACGCTCGGGCCCTACGTGCCGGCCGGCGGCCACCTCCTCGACCTGGGCGGCGGCACGGGCGCGCTCGCCGCCCGGCTCGCCGAGCGCCTGCGCGCCGCGGTGACCGTCCTCGACGCCAGCCCGCACATGCTCCGTCACGCCGAGGGCCTGCCCGGGGTGACGCCGGTGGGCGGGGACGCCGAGGCGATGCCGTTCGCCGACGACGCCTTCGACGCCGTCCTGGTCTCCGACGCCTTCCATCACTTCGGCGCGCCGCCGGTCGCCGCGCGCGAGATGGCGCGTGTCGTGCGCCCGGGCGGCGGGGTCGTCGTCCTCGAGCCCGACCCGGCGATCTGGGCCGTGCGCCTCGTCGCGGCGGCCGAGTGTCTCGCCGGCGAGCCCGGGCACTTCATGAAGCCGCGCGTGTTCAAGGAGCTGATGAGGGATGTCGGCGTCGAGGGCGTCGCCCGCCACCAGGGCAAGGCCTCCTACGTCTTCGTCGGCACCGTCGGGGGAGAGCCGGCACCGCGAGAGGCGCAGAGCTGATGGCGACGTACCGCGGCGCCCTGCCCCAGCTCGGCGGCCGCCTGTTCCTCACCGATGGCGGCATCGAGACCAGCATGATCGCGCTCGAGGGGTTCGAGCTGCCGGAGTTCGCCGTGTTCCCGCTGTTGAGGACGGAGGCGGGCGACGCGGCGCTGCGGCGCTACTTCCGCTCCTACGTCGAGATCGCCCGTCGCTGGGGCGCCGGGCTCGTGCTCGAGACGGCGACGTGGCGGGCGAGCGCGGGCTGGGGGGAGAAGCTCGGCTTCCCGGCGGCGGACCTGCGGGACGTGAACCTGAGGGCGGTGAAGATGCTCGAGGAGGTCCGCGCCGACCATCGGGGCGCGGCGGCCCCCGTGGCGACCACGGCCGCCTCCGGGCGGGCCGACGTGCCGGTCGTCATCAGCGGGTGTGTGGGCCCCCTGCCTGTCGACGACGCGTCGCCGGCGCGGTCCGATCGTGCCGCCGGGGCCGGCGACGCAGACGAGGCCTGCGACGCCGCCGAGACCTACCACCGTGCGCAGATCGAGACCTTCGCCGCCTCCGCGGCCGACATGATCGGCGCCCTGACGATTGACAACGCCGCGGAGGCCGTCGGCATCGCACGCGCGGCCGAGGCGGCGGGGATGCCGGTCGCGATCTCATTCACCGTCGAGACCGACGGCCGCCTCGCGACCGGCCAGCCGCTGGGCGCGGCGATCGAGCAGGTCGAGTCCGCCACCTCCGCGTACCCGAGCTACTTTATGCTGAACTGCGCCCACCCGAGCCACTTCGAGGGTGTGCTCGCCGAGGGCGGGGCGTGGGTCGAGAGGATCAGGGGCCTGCGGGCGAACGCCTCGCGCCTGAGCCACGCCGAGCTCGACGCCCTGCCGGCGCCCGACCCCGGCGACCCGCAGGAGCTCGGCTGCGAGTACGCGCGCCTGAAGCGGCGGCTGCCGCAGCTGAACGTGTTCGGCGGCTGCTGCGGCACCGATCAGCGTCATCTCGAGCATGTCGCCGCGGCCTGCGCGCCGCTCTTCGCGATCCTCGGTTGAGGCGCGCAGGCCATGACCGCCGCCGTGGATCACCACCTGCACACGACGCTCGAGCTGCCGCTACCCGTGGAGGACGTCTTCCCCTTCTTCGCCGAGGCCGGCAACCTGCAGCGCATCACCCCGCCCGAGCTGGGCTTCGAGATCCTGACGCCGCAGCCGGTCGAGATGCGGCGCGGCACCCTGCTCGACTACCGCCTGAGCCTCTTCGGCGTGCCGTTCCGCTGGCGCACCGCGATCGCCGCCTGGGACCCGCCTCACGGCTTCATCGACGTCCAGCTCAGCGGGCCGTACGGGGTCTGGGAGCACACTCACGCCTTCGCCCCGACCGAGGCGGGCACGCTCATCGACGACCAGGTGCGCTACCGCCTCCCGCTGTCGCCGTTGGGCGACGTCGCCTACCCGCTCGTGCGGCGCCAGCTGGAGCGCATCTTCGCCTACCGCCAGCGGGCAGTGACGGCAGCCCTCCTCAGGTGAGGGTCGACGGCGCGGCCGGCCCGGGGCCGGTCGCCGCCGCCGCCCGCGGCCCGGTCCGGACCGCTCTCGTTCGCCGCGGTCGCCGGGGTATCCTGAACCGGCGGGATCATCCGCCCCGACCCTGGAGGACACGACGATGGCGCTCCCCTCATTCGAACGCACGGACGTCGCCCTCACCGGGTGGATGGCCCGCCACGGCGTCACCCTGCTCCGCCTCAGCCTCGGCGCCGTCTTCCTCTGGTTCGGCGCCCTCAAGTTCTTCCCCGACCTGAGTCCGGCGCAGAGTCTCGCCGGCGACACCATCGAGAAGCTCACCT
>DATHSP010000069.1:0-8744 GCA_035464075.1 Thermoleophilia bacterium
GGCGCCCGCACTCCCGGTGGTGACGCCGCACGGTCGCGGGCCTCCGGCTGGCCGGCCGGGCTCGGGTTGCTCGTCGCGGCGGCAGCCGGGGTCGGTCTGGCGGGGGCCTGCGTCGCCGGCGCCGGCACGCCCTGGCTGGGCGCGGCCCTGGGGCTCGCCCTCGCCGGCCTCGGGTTCGCCCTGGCCTACTGGGGCCGCGACCTCGTCGGCGGCCAGAGCGGCAGCGAGCCCTACCCGCTGCCGCCCGCCGACGCCGAGGGTCGCCGCGAGCTGGGCGACGAGCTGGGGCGCACGCTCGAGGTCTTCACCCGGCGCCGCCTGCTCTCGCTCTCCCTGCTGGGGGCGGCGGGCGCGGTCGCCGCCGGCGCGCTCGTCTTCGTCGGCTCGCTGGGGCCGCGGCCCCGCCGCCAGCTCTTCGAGACGGCCTGGACCGAGGGCGCCCGCCTCGTCACCTTCGACGGGCGCCCCGTGACGCGCGAGATGCTCGCCGGGGGCGGCTACGTGATCGCCTTCCCCGAGGGCCACGAGGGTTCGGCCGACAGCCAGGTCGCCGTGCTGCGCGTGCCCGAGGACCGCCTCGTCGTCGCGACGGGGCGCGAGACCTGGAGCCCGGAGGGCATCATCGCCTACTCGCGGATCTGCACCCACGCCGGGTGCCCGGTGGCGCAGTACCAGGATGAGGACTTCAGCCTCGTCTGCCCGTGTCACCAGTCGCGCTTCGACGTGCTCGACGGGGGTCGGCCGACGTTCGGCCCGGCCGGCCGGCCGCTCCCGCAGCTCCCGCTGCGCATCGAGGGCGACGGCACACTGGTGGCACAGGGCGACTTCGCCGAGCCCGTCGGCCCCGGATTCTGGAACGCGCCGTGAACGAGGACGTGACAGTGCGCTCACCGGGTGCCGACAGTACGACCGCGAGCGGCACCACCGGGGCGACCGGCGAGGAGACGGCGGTGCGGCCGCGAGGCCTCTCCGGCCACGCGGCCGCCTGGATCGACGGCACCGTCGGCGGCGCCCGTGCGCTGCGCCGGGAGCTGCGCCACATCTTCCCCGACCACTGGTCGTTCTTCCTCGGTGAGATCGCCATGTACAGCTTCCTGGTGCTGATCGCGACGGGGATCTTCCTCGCGCTCTTCTTCCGCGCCTCGGGCACCGAGATCGTCTACGAGGGGAGCTACGCGCCGTTGCAGGGCGTGGAGATGACCGAAGCGTACGCCTCGACTCTCGACCTCAGCTTCGACGTCCGCGGCGGACTCCTGATGCGCCAGATCCACCACTGGGCGGCGCTCGTCTTCGTCGCCGCCCTCGTGCTGCACCTCTTCAGGATGCTCTTCACCGGCGCTTACCGCCGGCCGCGGCGACTGAACTGGGTGATCGGGCTGGTCCTCGTCCAGCTCGTCATCGCCAACGGCATCTTCGGCTACTCGCTGCCCGACGACCTGCTCTCCGGCATCGGCCTGCGCATCGCCTACTCGTTCATCCAGGCGATCCCGCTGCTCGGGCCCTGGGTCGCCTCGGTGCTCTTCGGCGGCGAGTTCCCGACCGAGGAGATCATCACGCGCATCTACCCGGTGCACATCTTCCTCGTGCCGGCGGCGATCGCCACCCTGCTCGCCGTGCACCTCGGCGCCCTGTGGCTGCAGCGGCACACCCAGTTCCCGGGGCCGGGTCGCGACCAGCGCACGGTCGTGGGCACGCCGCTCGTCCCGGCCTACGCGCTGCGCACGGTCGGCTTCGCCCTGCTCGTCGCCGGCGGGCTCGCCGCGATGGGCGGCCTCCTGCAGATCAACCCTCTCTGGCTCTGGGGTCCCTACCGGGCCGCCGACGCGACGACGATGGCGCAGCCCGACTGGTACACGACCTGGCTCGAGGGCGGGCTGCGCCTCTTCCCGGGCTGGGACCTGCAGATCGGCGGCTTCCTGCTGCCGGCTCTGTTCTGGCCGGCGCTCGTGCTGCCGGGCATCCTCTTCACCGCGCTCGTCCTCTGGCCCTGGATCGACGCCGCGTTCTCGCGCGACCGCGGCTTCCACAACCTGCTGCATGCGCCCTGCGGACGGCCGCTCCAGGCCGCCACCACCGTCGGCGTCGCCACAGCCCTGCTGGTGCTGCTGATCGCCGGCGGCAACGACGTGCTCGCCGTCCTCTTCGGCGTGAACCAGCCCGCCGTCCTGCGGATCCTCCAGGGGCAGGCCATCGCGCTGCCCCCGGTCGCCGCGATGCTCGCCTACGCCGTCTGCCGCGGGTTCTCGCGGGCCGGCGGCGCGGCCGGCCAGGCACCGGGCGGCGCGACCGGCGGCGCGCCGGGCGAGGCGATCGGCGGCGCGGCGGACGGGGCGCGGCCCGGGGGACCGGCCGGATGAGGCGCCGATGCGGCTGAGGGCCCGCGCCGCCTGGCTCTTCGGGCTCGCCCCCGCACTCGGCCTCCTGGCGGCGGGCTGCGCCGAGGACGCGCCCAGCATCTTCCGCGCCGAGAGCGAGCAGGCGCAGGACATCCGCACCCTGGCGCTCATCATGTTCGCGATCCTCGCCGGCGTGCTCCTCGTCGTCTGGGTGTGGCTCGCCCTGGCGATCGTCAAGTTCCGCCGCCCGCGCCCCGATGACGAGATCAAGCAGAGCCACGGCGACGCTCGCGTCGAGGCCGTGTGGGTGGCGATCCCGGCGGTCATCGTCGCCGTGTTGTTCCTCCTGACGCTCCAGACCACGGGTCTGTTGCTCGGGGGGCCCGCGGCCGATCTCGAGCTCCGCGTGACCGGCTACCGCTGGTGGTGGGAGATCGAGTACGTGGAGGGCGGGTTCGTGACCGCCAACGAGTTTCACGTGCCGGTCGACCACCCCGTGACCGCCGAGCTCACCTCGGAGGACGTGATCCACAGCTTCTGGGTGCCGCAGATGGGCGGCAAGCTCGACATGATCCCCGGGCGCGTCAACCGCACCTACTTCGTGCCCGTGACCGTCGGCCGCTACATCGGCGAGTGCTCCGAGTTCTGCGGCCACCAGCACGGCAACATGCGCTTCCTGCTCTTCGTCGACACCCCGGAGGACTTCGCCGACTGGTCCGACCGCCAGGCGCAGCCGGCGCGCGAGCCGGCCGGCGAGCTCGCCGTCGCCGGCGCCGAGTACATCGCCGCCTCGCCCTGCGCCGGCTGCCACGCGATCCGCGGCACTGCGCTGCAGGGTCGGGTGGGCCCCGACCTGACCCACTTCGGCAGCCGTGAGAGCATCGCCGCCCTGACCCTCGTCAACACCCCGGAGAACCTGCGCGCCTGGCTCAGGGACCCGCAGGCGGTCAAGCCCGAGAACCTGATGCCGACGGTGCCGCTCACCGAGCCGCAGCTCGACCAGCTCGTCGCCTACCTCGGGGGGCTGAAGTGAGCACCGTCGCGGCGCTGCGCCGCCGCAGGGAGGCCGCGGCCGGTGCGCGCGGCCTTCGCTCCTGGGTCACGACCACCGACCACAAGCGCATCGGCCTGCTCTACATCGGCACCGCGCTCGCCTACCTGCTGGTGGCGCTCGTCTTCGCCCTCACGATGCGCACCCAGCTCGCCGCGCCGCGGGCCGGCATCGTCGACCCCGGCGCCTACAACCAGATCTTCACCATGCACGGGACGACGATGATCTTCCTCTTCGGGATGCCGATCCTCTCGGGCCTCGCCAACTACCTCGTGCCCCTGCAGATCGGCGCCCGCGACGTCGCCTTCCCCAGGCTCAACGCGTTCAGCTACTGGGTGTATCTCTTCGGCGGCCTCTTCCTCTTCAGCAGCTTCCTCTTCGGCGGCGCGATCGACACGGGGTGGTTCAGCTACGCGCCGCTCAACCAGGCCGCCTTCTCGCCGCACGACGGGGTGACCTTCTGGACGCTCGCCCTCGCCGTGCTCGGCGTCTCCTCGCTCGCCGGCTCGATCAACCTCATCGTCACGATGCTGCGCGAGCGCGCCCCCGGCATGACCCTCGGGATGATGCCGCTCTTCTCGATCGCGACCTTCGTCAATCAGTTCCTCATCCTGTTCGCGATCCCCAGCCTCACGGCGGCGGTCGCCATGCTCTACCTCGACCGCCTCTACGACACCGTCTTCTTCAGGGCCGAGCTCGGGGGGGACCCCGTCATCTGGCAGCACCTCTTCTGGTTCTTCGGCCACCCCGAGGTGTACATCCTGATCCTGCCGGCGTTCGGCATCGTCAGCGAGATCGTGCCCGTCTTCTCGCGCCGGCCGCTCTTCGGCCGCACGACGATGATCGTCATGGTCGCCATCATCGGCGGCCTCGGCTTCAGCGTCTGGGCGCACCACATGTTCGCCGTGGGGCTGCCGACCTACTTCAACGCCATCATGGCCGCGACCAGCATGATCATCGCCGTGCCCACCGGGGTGAAGATCTTCAACTGGCTGGCGACGATGTGGAACGGGTCGCTGCGCTTCAACACCCCGCTGCTCTTCTGCTGCGGGTTAATCGCCTTCTTCACCATCGGCGGGCTCACCGGTGTGACCCTGGCGGTGGTCCCCTTCAACTGGCAGGTGACCGACACCTACTACGTCGTCGCCCACCTCCACAACGTGCTCATCCCGGGCAGCGTGTTCGGCGTGTTCGGGGGCATCTACTACTGGTTCCCCAAGGCCACCGGACGCCTGCTCGACGACGGCCTCGGCAAGGTCCACTTCTGGGGCAGCCTGGTCGGCTTCGGGATGACCTTCCTGCCCATGTACGTGCTCGGGATCCTCGGCATGCCGCGGCGCGTCTACACGTACGCCCCCGACCTCGGCTGGGACACGCTCAACCTGGTCTCGACGGTCGGCGCCTTCGTGCTCGTGGGCAGCATCGTCGTCTTCGTCGTCAACGTGGTGCGCAGCCTGCGCCACGGGGAGCGCGCGGGGCCGAACCCGTTCGAGGCGTGGACGCTCGAGTGGGCGACGACCTCGCCGCCGCCGCCGGCCAACTTCGCCGCCCTGCCGGTGGTCACGAGCGACCGGCCGTTGTGGGGCCCGCAGGGCGGGGGAGAGGACGCTGTGGCCGGTGGTACGGCGACCGGCGACGCCGCGGCCGGCTCGGTCGCAGCTGGCGGGGCGGCGGGGGCCGCGGCCGGCGCGACGGAGGGCGCCGGCCTCGAGCAGACCGGCCTGCCGGCGCTCGCCGCCCTGGGGATCGTCCTCATCGCCGCCGGCCTGCTCGGCGTGCCGCTGCTCTCCGTCGCCGGCGCCGCCGTGCTCCTCGCCGCCATGGCGCGCTGGGTGTGGGCCGGCTGGCCGGAGGCCGAGGAGCCGGCCCCGCCGGGCCAGCGCTTCACCCCGCTCGGGCTCGGGATGCTCGCCTTCCTCGGCTCCGAGGTCGTCCTCTTCGGCGCCCTCATCTACGCCTACGTGCACCTGCGCATGAAGGCGATGATCTGGCCGCCCGAGGGCATGCCCCCGCTCGATATCGTCTTCCCGGCCTTCAACACCGCGTTGCTGCTCCTCAGCGGCGTGACGGCGGAGTGGGCGATGCTGAGCTTCCGCAAGGGCGCCTCGCGGACGGTGCGCATCGCCCTCGTCGCCACCATCGCCCTGGGCACGGCCTTCCTCGCCGGCCAGGCCTACGAGTACGTGCACGTCGGCTTCGGCCTCTCCGACGGCCTGCTCGGGTCGGCCTTCTTCACCCTGACCGGGTTCCACGGCGCCCACGTCACCGGCGGCGTGATGCTGCTCGTGTTCATGCTGGTCCGCGTCGTGCGGGACGGCCGGCTCGGGTTCGCGCGACCGCCCGCCGGTACGACGGGGATGATGCAGGCCGGCACCTACTACTGGCACTTCGTCGACGTCGTGTGGCTCGCCCTCTTCGTCGTCATCTATCTGCTGTGAGACGGGGGAGGGGGGAGACGGCATGGTGATCGTGGCCAGCGTCGCCTGGTGGGCCGTCGCGCTCTACGTCCTCGGCGTCGCCACCGTCGTCGCCACCATGCTGCTGCTGCCGCCCTTGCTCGGCCAGCGTCACCGCGACGGCTCGACCGGCGAGCGCTACGAGTCGGGGCTTCCCGCCGCCGGGCGCCTGCCGCGACGCTTCGCCATCGAGTTCTACGTCGTCGCCATGCTCTTCGTCGTCTTCGACCTCGAGTCGGCCTTCATCTTCGCCTGGGCGGTGGCGGCGCGCGAGGTCGGCTGGGCGGGCTACATCGAGATCGTCGTCTTCGTCCTGCTCCTGGTCGCGGCGCTCGTGTACCTCTGGGCGACCGGCGCCCTCGACTGGGGCACGAGCGGGCGCCGGCGGGCGGCGCGGAGGGCCCGCCGGTGAAGTGGCGCGTCCGGCAGCCGTCGCACACGGCCGAGGCGCTGCACGACTACTGGTCGGGCCCCGACGCGCCGCAGGCGCCGGCCACGGCCTTCGGTCGCCTCGAGGACCTCGTCGCCTGGGGCCGCAAGAACTCGCTCTGGCCGTTCAACTTCGGCCTCTCCTGCTGCTTCGTCGAGATGGCCACCTCGCTGACGCCGCGCTACGACATCGCGCGCTACGGAGCCGAGGTGATCCGCGGCTCACCGCGCGAGGCCGACGTGATGATCATCGCCGGGACGGTGTTCACCAAGATGGCCCCCGTGATCCAGCGCCTCTACGAGCAGATGATGGAGCCGCGCTGGGTGATCTCGATGGGGTCGTGCGCAAACTCGGGCGGGATGTTCGACGCCTACAGCGTCGTCCAGGGGGTCGACCAGTTCCTGCCCGTCGACGTCTACATCCAGGGCTGCCCGCCGCCGCCCCTGGCCTTCATGGAGGGGCTCCTGCTGCTGCAGCAGCGCGTCGGCCACGAGCGCCGGCCGCTGAGCCACCTCGTCGGGCCGCAGGCGGCGGCGCGCCCCGAGCTCCCGGCCCTCCGGGAGCTCAAGCGGGCGCGGCGCACGGCGGCCACCGACCTGCGCCGCCAGGACGAGGTCTGAGGGCGTGCGGTGACGGAGCGACACGGCAGGGACCCGTTCGCCGCCGGGCTCATGGAGCTCGGCCACCTCGGCGTGCGCGCCGAGCTCGCGGCGCGCTTCCCCGAGGTGGCCCTCGTCGAGCAGCTCACCGCCGACGGGATCCCGACCTTCTGGGTCGCCGCCGGCGACGTGCGCGCCGTGCTCGCCTACCTCAGGGAGGAGGCGACCGCCCCGTACCGCACGCTCTGGGACCTCACGGCGATCGACGAGCGCCGCCGCACCCACCGCGACGGCCAGCCGGAGAGCGACTTCACCGTCGTCTACCACCTGCTCTCCTACGACCGCAACGCCGACGTGCGACTGAAGGTGGCGCTCACCGGCGAGCGCCCGTCGGTGCGCACCGTGACCGACCTCTGGCCGGCCGCCGACTGGTACGAGCGCGAGCTCTGGGACATGTTCGGCGTCGGGGTCGACGGCCACCCGGGGCTGCGCCGGATCCTCATGCCGCCCTGGTGGGAGGGGCACCCGCTGCGTAAGGAGCACCCGGCGCGCGGCACGGAGCTCGGGCCCTTCGAGATGTCGCCCGAACAGGCGCGCGCCTGGCAGGAGGAGCTCGCCTTCAGGCCCGAGGAGCGCGGGTTCGCCGAGCTGGCCGCCGACCCCTCGGTCATGTTCCTCAACATCGGTCCGCAGCACGGCGGCACCCACGGCGTGGTGCACATCACCGTCGGCCTGCGCGACGAGGAGATCGTCGCCTGTGTGGTCGACATCGGTTACCACCACCGCGCCCAGGAGAAGATCGCCGAGCGGCAGACCTGGCACACCTACATCCCCTACACGGACCGGGTCGACTACCTCGCCGGCGTGCAGAACAACCTCAACTACCTGGTCTCGGTCGAGCGCCTCGCCGGGATCGAGGTGCCGCCGCGGGCGCAGGCGATCCGCGTGATGCTGAGCGAGCTCTACCGCATCAACAGCCACCTGCTCTACTACGGCACCTACGCCCAGGACATCGGCGCGCTCTCGCCGGTCTTCTACATGTTCGCCGACCGCGAGCGCATCCACGACGTGACCACCGCGATCTGCGGCGGGCGCATGCACCCCAACTGGTTCCGCATCGGCGGCGTGGCCGAGGACCTGCCCAGGGGCTGGGAGACGCTCATCGCCGAGCTCCTCGACTACCTGCCGGGGCGGCTGCGCGAGTACGACACGCTCGTCGTCGACAGCCGCGTCACCAAGGCGCGCACCGTCGACGTGGGCACGATCACCCTCGACGAGGCGATCGAGTGGGGCGTGACGGGCCCCAACCTGCGCGCCTGCGGCCTCGATTGGGACTACCGCAAGAAGCGCCCCTACTCGGGCTACGAGCACTTCGACTTCGAGATCCCGACCGCGTCCGGGGGCGACTCGTACGACCGTCTGCTGGTGCGGGTCGAGGAGATCCGCCAGAGCCTGCGCATCATCGAGCAATGCCTGCGCCACATGCCGTCCGGCCCGTACAAGGCCGACCACCCGCTGGCCACGCCGCCGGTCAAGGAACCGGGGACCATGCACCACATCGAGACCCTGATCAACCACTTCGTCGGGGTGAGCTGGGGGCCGGTGCTGCCGCCCGGCGAGTGCGTCGTGCCGACCGAATCGATGCGCGGCGCCACCGGCTTCTACGTGATCAGCGACGGCGGCGTGCGCTCGTATCGCACGCGCCTGCGCACGCCGTCCTTCCCCCACCTGCAGGTCCTGCCGCTGCTCGTGCGTGGGCTCGAGGTCCCCGACCTCATCGCGATCCTCGGCAGTCTCGATTACGTGATGGCGGACGTGGACCGATGAGGGCGGGGACGACACGCGGCCGGCCGGCGAACGGCGCGCGGACGA